>CAIKXW010000025.1 GCA_903831485.1 uncultured Alphaproteobacteria bacterium
CAGGGCCGACCACGACGTCGATCTTGCCGAACTCAGCCTCCAGCTTGCGGGCGAGCGCGGCGCACAGCCGCTCTGTCGTCGGCGGGTGCGAAAAGACCAGCGCCTTCTGCAGGAAGACGGGACTGCGCCGGCCGGATGACAGGATGAAGTGGCCCTCCAGGAGAGCGCCAACTTTCTTGAATTCGTTGAGGACGTCTTGCGTGTTCATGCGGGGGCTCTAGCGGTTTAACGGGCTTGGCTCAACGGCTCGCGAACCCGTCCTCACCCCTTCACCCGCTCGGCCGAGTCGACGACCGCAAGCGCCCGGAGCGCCGCCACGATCTGGGTGAGGCGCTTGTTGTCCTCGACCTCCACGTCGAAGGCGAAGTCGAAGAAGTCGGGCGAGCGTTTCAGGGTCTTCACGTTGATTATGTTGCCCTGGGCGTCCGACACGGTCTTCGCCAGCAGGGCGAGTGCGCCGCGGCGGTTGGCAGTGGTGACGTGGATGCGGCCGACGGCCAGCGGCGCGTCGGCGTCGCCCTTGGGCTTCCAGCGCAGATCGAGCCAGTGGTCGGCCTGGCCCTCATAGTCTGCGAGGCGGGCGCAATCGATGACGTGGACTTCGATGCCCCTCTCCGGGATCAGTACGCCGATGATGCGGTCGCCCGGCAGGGGCGAGCAGCATTCGGCGAGGTGCATGGTGACGCCCGCCGTCATCTCGCCGCCGGCGACGAGGCTGGGGCCGTCCTGGTCGCGCGAGGCGCTTGCCTGCCTGCCCGGATCGTCGAGGCCGGGGAAGGCTTTCTCCAGCATGTCCGCCGTCGAGAGGCGGCCGCGGCCGATGGCTTCGGCGAGCGCGTCGGCTTTCTCGAAGCCGGCGCGCTCGGTCATCTCGGCCTGATCGACTTCGGCGGGGTCGAGACCAATGCGCCGCAGGGCGTGTTCGATGAGGCGGCGGCCGATGGCGATGAACTCGCCGCGCTCGGCGACGCGCGTGAGACGGCGGATGGCGGAGCGCGCGCGGCCGGTGACGGCGAGATTTTCCCAGTGCGGCTGGGCGGCGGGTTTTGGTCCGCGCTGGATCTCGACCGTGTCGCCGTTCTCAAGCGCTGTGCGCAGCGGACGTTCCTGACCATTGATGCGGGCGCCGATCGTAGTGTCGCCGATCTCTGTGTGAACGGCGTAGGCAAAGTCGAGCGGCGTGGCGCCCGCGGGCAGCCGCACGAGCTGTCCCTTTGGCGTGAAGACAAAGACGCTGTCGCGGTACATCTGCAGCTTGGCGTGCTCGAGGAATTCCTCGGGGGAGCCGCCGTGCTTCAGCATGTCGGCGAACTCGATGAGCTCGCCTTCCGCGTCGAGGCCAGCCTCGCGGGCGGATTCGGCGTCGAAACCGTACTGCGAGTTCTTGTACTTCCAGTGCGCAGCGACACCGCGCTCGGCAACGGCTTCCATGTCCGTGGTGCGGATCTGCAGCTCGACGCGGCGATTGCCGGGGCCGAGGAAGGTGGTGTGGAGCGAGCGATAGCCGTTGGGCTTGGGCACGGAGATGTAGTCCGCAAATTTCTCCGAAAGGGCCGCCCATTGCTGATGCGCCGCGCCGAGCGCCTTGTAGCAGTCGTCTGTTGTGGGCACGATCAGACGGTAGGCGAAGACATCGCCGAGGTCCTTGAACGAGATCGACTTGTTCTCGAGCTTCCGCCAGATCGAGTACGGGCGCTTCATGCGCCCTTTCAACTCGCCGCGAATGCCGCGTGCGAGCATGACGGTCTCGATGTCCGAGCGTATGCGGTCGAGGATCGAGGTGTCGTCAGTGGTGAGTTCTTCGAGGCGTTTCGAGATCGCGGCGTAGGCCACGGGATTGACCTGCCGGAAGGCGAGGTCTTCGAGTTCGCCGGCGAAGATCGAGAGGCCGACGCGACGTGCAAGCGGCGCGTAGATGTCGAGCGTCTCGCGCGAGATGCGCAGGCGGGACTCCTCAGTCGGCATGAACTCGATCGTGCGCATGTTGTGGAGGCGATCAGCGAGCTTCACGAGGAGGACGCGGATGTCCTTGGTCGTGGCGAGGATGAACTTCTGGAAGTTCTCTGCCTGGATCAGCGCGCGCGGGCTGTTGCTGCCTGTGACCTTCGGCAGCTTGGTGACGCCATCGACCAGCTCGGCCACGTCCTTGCCGAACAGGCCGCGGATGTCATCGACCGAGACATCGCAATCCTCGACCACGTCGTGCAGCAGGCCGGCGATGATGGTCGACTGGTCCATCTTCAGGTCGGTCAGCAGGCCAGCGACGGCGACCGGATGGGCAAAGTATGGGTCGCCTGAATGGCGCAGCTGCTGCCCGTGCTTCATGACGGCGAAGACGTAGGCCTTGTTGAGCTCGTCGTCGGACGCATCGGGCTGGTAGGCCTGAACGCGATCGACGAGTTCGGCCTGACGCAGGAATTTTCGGCCGCGCGGCTTTGCGGCGGCGCCACCACCAACGACTGGAGATACCGTGTCCGGTTTCTTGAAAGGGGCGACGTTAGATGGTTGCCCCATGCATGACCTCAGAAGCGCTCTTCGCGCGCCGACTCGAGTTCGACCTGGTAAGCCTTGAGGACTTCCTCTTCCGACGAGACCGGAGCGGCAGCCAGGGCGCGCTTGTCGGCTTCCTTCTCGGCTTCCTCGCCAGGGCGAACTTCCTGCAGCTCGGCCACCAGGCTGTCCCGGATGGTTTCGAGATCCACCGTCTCGGCCGCGATTTCGCGCAGGGCCACAACCGGGTCCTTGTCGTTGTCGCGGTCGATGGTGATGGGGGCGCCCTCGCGGATCACGCGAGCGCGGTGGGCGGCGAGCAGGACCAGGTTGAACCGGTTCGGCACCTTTTCAACGCAGTCTTCAACCGTCACGCGGGCCATGCGAGTCTCCTTTGCGGGGCCGCCCCGTCTACAGGAAGCGGTTCGCGTACGCAACATAAGGCTTTCCGCGTCATTTTGCCAGCAATCGCCGGATTTCAATGCGGTAACCGGGCCCAAAGCAGAGATGACAGGTTTGACCCCGGGCTGGCCCCCGGGCAGGAGGAGGCTCGCCAAGGGAGAGACTATGCCCAAAGGGAGCACCGCCGCATCGCCGGAAGCGCCGCCGGACTGCCCGCTATGCCCCCGGCTGGTCGCTTTCCGGGAAGCCAGCCGGCAGGCGCATCCGGAGTGGTTCAATGGCGCCGTGCCGTCTTTCGGGGATGCTTCGGGGCGGCTGGTGATCGTGGGGCTCGCCCCGGGGTTGCAGGGGGCGAACAAGACCGGGCGGCCATTCACCGGGGATTATGCGGGCGACCTGCTGTATTCGTCGCTGGCAAAGTACGGGTTTTCGGTCGGGGAGTTCAAGGCGCGGCCGGATGACGGGCTCCGGCTGAAGGACGCGATGATCACCAATGCAGTGCGCTGCGTGCCGCCCGAGAACAAGCCGACCGGGGCGGAAATCCTGACCTGCCGGCAGTTCCTGGTCTCCCGTCTCGGGCAGCTGCCGAAGATGCAGGTGATCATGGCGCTGGGGCGGATCGCCCATGACTCTACGGTGCGGGCGCTTGGAGCCAAGCCATCCGCCACCGTTTTCGGGCATGCCAAGCGGCATGAGCTGCAGGGCCCGCGCGGCCCTGTGGTCCTTCACGACAGCTATCATTGCAGCCGGTACAACACGAATACCGGGCGGCTTACGGAGCGGATGTTCCACGATGTCTTCGAGGGTATCCGGAAGGATCTGGATGGCTGAGGGCCGGTAGACTTCCCACGGTGGACTTGGGGGGCGTTTTCGCCTATCTGCGGCACGGCTCGCGGGTATAGCTCAATGGTAGAGCAGCAGCCTTCCAAGCTGAATACGAGGGTTCGATTCCCTCTACCCGCTCCAGCCGCCCTCAGTGCATGACGAAAACCGTGTCGACCGCCTGCTCAGTCGGGCCAAGCGCCTTGCCGGTGTCGAGGTCTCGGGCGCTGTAACCCAGGCCGGCCATGAACTCGCGCAGGCCGGAGACGCTGTCGCCAAAGCGCTGCATGGATTGAGGCGTGGTCTCGCAAACGACAGTCGGCTTGTAATTCGCCAGGGTATTGGACGCGCCGCGCAGAACGTCGAGTTCGCCGCCTTCGACGTCGATCTTGATGAGCGACAGCCTCGCGATGCTGATCCGGGACAGGACGTTGTCCAGCGTGTCACAGGGCACGATCTCCCGCCGCACGTCGAAGCGATCCGCCAGATCGTCCGCGGGGCCGACATGGGCGAGACCGATGCCGATACCGCCTTTCGCCTTGATCGGGATCTTGAGGTCCAGCAGCCCCGGCTCGCGTCCGAGCGCAAAGGGAAACTGAACGATATTGCGCTGCTTGCGGAAGAAGCTGGCGACGGTGGCGACCGAACGGGGCACGGATTGCGGTTCGAACGCCAGCACGAGGCCGCCGGGGTTGTTATCGGCGAAGCATCTCGAGAAATAGCCAACATGCGAGCCGACATCCACGACGCAGGTGCCGGGCACAATGTACTTGATCATGCGCACGGCGTCGGACGCCTGGTCGTTGGTGAAGATCGCCTTGAAAAGGTATTCCTTCGCCGTGCGGTGTGGTCCGGGACGGAAGAGCTCGTGTGACGTCCGCTCGGCCAACCGCTTTACTCCGCCCCATCTGCAAAGGGATGCCGTAGCAGCCTATCGCGGCGGCGTCGCTTCCATTTCTCCATTTACGCAAGGTCAGACCCGGCTCATATGGACATCCGCCGCGCCACTTGCAGGTTTCGTTACCTGCAACACAAAAAAGGCGCTGGCGCTTTCCGTTCCCGTAAGGTCATTTCCCTTCACCGCTCTCGAGTGCGGACGGAGGAGAAACGCTCATGAACTTGATTTCGAAATTGACGGGGGTTGCGGCCCTGGCCCTGATGGCTGGCTGCAACCACATGGCGGCTGATGCGCCCGCTGTCCCGGCTGCGCCTGCGATGGCCGCAGCTCCTGTAGCTGCGCCCGCGCCTCCGGCGCCGCCCGCACCAGTGGCTGCCCCCGTTGCGGCGCCAGCGCCGATCGCGCCGGCAAATCCGGAGTATGTGACGATCGCGATGGAAATCAGCGTCGCGAAGCCGGCGGCTGAAGTGTGGGCCAAGGTCGGCGCGGACTATTGCATGCTCAGCAAGTGGATCGCCGCTGGCCGCGAAGTGCCGTGCAAGGTGACGAAGGGCGATGGCGGCATCGGCTCGGTTCGCTCGATCGCGAACGGCGCAGTCATCGAAGTGCTGACCGCCAAGACCGACCTGTCCTATGGCTACACGCAGCCGGCGAAGGACGGGAAGTTCTACGACCTCTACCACGGCTTCATGGAAGCGAAGCCCGTCGACACGAAGTCCTCGAAGATCCTCTACACGCTTGTCTATGACGTCTCGAACCTGGCGGATCAGGCCGCCAAAGACGCCGACGTCAAGCGCCGCCGCGCCCAGTTCGAAGGGGCGCTCGCGAACATGAAGAAGATGGCCGAGGGCTGATCAACTTCGCCAGCGATATGCGACGGCCCGGCTTCACAGCCGGGCTGTTTGCTTTTGGGCAGGTCAGTCAGCCGATGCGGTGACTTCCACCGGCGGGGGCTCTGCCGGGTTCTCGAAAATGCGGCGGAGGACGCCGGGGGTGAGGACTGCGATCGGATTGATCGAGATGTTGGCGCGCGCGAACGTACCACGCACCGAGTAGGTCGGCGCGAACATTCCTTCGCCCTGACGCGACACGAACAGGTCGCCGATGACCGGGAGCGCGCCGAGGACGGCGTTGGCGCCAACGATCGAGGGGGCCAGCACGCCATCGAGCGACAGTTCCTCCGACTGAGGGGCGATCCAGCCGCGCGCGGTGAGTCCCATGGCGGGGCCGGTGGCGCGCATACCCGGGAAGTCGATGCGGCCGCCGATGAACCTGACCGGTACATGCACTTCGGTGAACATCACGCCCTCGCCTCGGAGCACGTCAGCCAGCCCCTGCAGCGAGGCGAGCGAGAAAAGCTGGGCGACCAGCGGCGCATCCTTCAGCCTGACGCTCGACATCGTGACGAGCGCCTGACCGTCGCCGTCTTCGAACTTGCCATCGAAGGCGAGCTTGCCGCCGAGCAGATAATCCGCCTTGAGGAGAACGCGCGCGGCAAAGCCTGCATCATCGGACCTGAGCCCGACGGTGCGGACGCCATCGGACGACCCGATCGTCACGCGAAGATCCTTGTCCTTGTCGATCTCTCCCGTGATTGACCCGGAGCGCAGTCCCCCTGCATCGAGCGCCAGCACGATCTTCGTGTTGCGGATGTCCTCGTTGTCGCGCAGCTTCAGGCGATCGGCGTTGACCTGCACGTCGAACAGGGGGCCTGGATCCCCCGGGCCGCCGACGGCGTCGCCGACGTCCTGGCCGCCGGACATGTCGAGAATGCTGTCCATCCAAGGGCTGGCGTCGAAGAACGGTCCAGCCAACGCAAAGCGGTAGCCGCCATCCTGCCGGCGCGTTGCGGAGCCACGCAGGTCGACGGTTCCGCGGGAATACATGCGTTCGATATCGACGGCAGTGATGGCGCTGTCCTTGTCCATCCTCGCCTCGCCGACCAGTTCGAGACCGTCGGCGCGGATGTCGCCGGTGACGATGGCGCCGGTTTCATCCGCGCCATACCGGAAGGTGCCGCGCGCGGGCTCGTCAAATTTCTTGCGCCAGCCGAACTCGGCGACTTCGAGTTCGGCGTGGGTGAGATCGACGCTGGCGGAGATGGCGTCGAAATTGGCGCCGCCGGGTCCGGTCGCGCGCAGTTCCACAGTGGCTTCGCCCTGCATGAAGTTGCGCGCCGCGAGTCCGAGCGAGTTCAGCAGGTCTGGCGTCGCGCGTGCGTTGGCGATCAGCTCGACGCCGCCTTCGCCCACAGCCGAAAAGCGCTCGCGCCACTCGAAGGTGACGGGCGCCGGACCGAATGCGCCGCTGCCGGTGGCGCTCATGCCCTGCGGGTTCATGTCGAATGAGAGATTGGCGTCGGACAGGCCGAAATCGCCGAGCAGGTCGGGCATGACCACCTGCTGGAAGCGTCCGCGAATATCGAAGAAGACATCCTCCGGCTTCACGATGTCGAGCATGGGCTGCTTCACCGTGACGTCGATCGCGCCGGCGCCGCCAATGCGGGCGATGTCGACCGCGTAGCGGGAGCCGAAGCCGAACTGGCTCTGGTCGACTGCACGCAGCAGGTCCCCGAGCCGTCCAGTGCCCGATGCGGTGATCGCCATCATCGCGCCGCCGGGGGAGAATTGCGGGAGGACAATCTTGGCCTCGCCCAGCTGCCAGGCGCCCATCGTCCCGGAGTCGGCGTCGAAGGTGAGGCTGTTGCCCTTGAGGCGGCCGATGCCGTTGATGCCGGAAACTTCCGGCAGGTCGCTGACGATACTGACGGTGGCGTCCTGGACGTGGAATTCGAGCGCGAGATGCTCGTCCGGCAGGAAGCCCTTCGCATCGGCGCCGGGAGGCCAGTCGACGGTGAAGATCGCCTTGCTGGCCGTGCCCTTTGTGATGCGCTCACGCACCCACTGGCGGGCAGACAGGCTGAGGTCCTGCGGCCAGAAGTCGAGAACCTGCTGCGGCGTGATCGTACCGGAGCCGGTTGCGTTGCCCTTGACGCCGACCCTTGGCGTCTCGCCGGTGATGTCGAGCCACACCTCGCCTGCGCCAGTGGCGGTGAGCCCGCCGGTGACCGCATCGATGCGGGTCAGCGTGAGGCGTTGTTGATCGACCGATAGCGCGCCCTGCAGGCTGGCCGTTGCGAACTGCCAGGGGTTTTCGAACACCGGCTGCGCGTTGAGAGTGACACCAGATCCGTCAAGCTTGAACGGCGTCGGCGCCGCCTCGCCTCTCATGATGGCGGCGGCGTCCAGTTCGCCGCTGAACTGGCCGCTCAGCCAGTCGCTGTCGAGGGCGAGCGATTTCAGGGTGACCTTCTTGTTCGCCGGATCGTAGGACGCATCGAAGGCGAGGTTCATCACCGCCACCTCCTGATCGGCGATCTTCACGCTGCCCGTGACGCCGGACAGCGAGAGGCTGGTGCTCAGAAGGCCGGAGCCTTCGGTGGCGGCGACCGAGAAGGCGGCGCTGGCGGGACGGCCGGATGTGAACGCGTCGCCGGTGTAACCGAACATTTCGGCGATCGAGGTTGGGTCGACGCCTTCCAGCTTCACGGTCGCCGCGGCCCGTTTCACCTCGCCGTCGGAGGCGAGCGCGATACTGATGCGGTTGGGCTCGCCCGGAATGGCGTCTGCGAGCGTGATGTTCAGCGTCAGCGAGACGCCGTCGCGGTTGGCCTTCCAGATGCCGGCGACCGGATTGGCGCTCCAGTGGTTGCTGGACTTTCGGTCATCGACGTCGAGCCGGAAATTCGAGAGCTCGACCTGTTCGAACGACCCGGCAGAAATCAGCGCGCGAATCGGCGTGGCGAGTGTGACCCAGTTGATGTCGCGGATCGGATCGAAGGGCTTGTCGGACGGGTCGGGCTCTTTCGCGATGACCATGTCGGCGAGCGTCCAGACGCCGTCGGCCGAGCGGACCACGGTCGCGGCGCCGTCCTCGAGCCGGAGTTGCTGGGTCTTGAACTTCAAGGCGAACAGCGAGCCCGCGTCGAGCGCGATCATGGCGCGGTTCGCCCGGAAGGTGACTTCGCGGTCCTTGTCCATGGCGGTGAAGCCCCGGGCGACGGCTTCGACCCGGCCGCGGTCACGCACCCATTCCAGGGCAAGCCGGTCGATCTTCACCGGCTGGCCGCCGCGCGCTTCCTGGAGGGAGCGCTCGACCTGGCCGCGAAACATCTCGAGATCAATCGGGCCCTGGGACAACCGCCACGCAAGCGCGCCCGCCGCAACCAGAAGGGCGAATGCCGTGAAGGCCAGAATTTCGATGAGGAGACGCCGGGCCGAGAATTTCAACGCGTCGCCCCCGTCCGCGCGACGGCGCGCGCGGTTCGTGATCCGGACGGATCATGCTTCACGAGTTCAGCTTCAGGGCGGTACACTCCATCCTCATAGCATCACAACATTACGGATCGATTGTGTCACAGCCACTCCAAGCCGGCGACCCGGCCCCCGCATTCGAACTGCCGACGGCCAAGGGGGGGCCTGCAATGCTTTCCAGCTATTCGGGGAAATTTCTCGTGCTGTTCTTCTATCCGCAGGACGACACCGAGGTCTGCACCCGTGAAGCAGTCGCCTTCAGCGGCATGCGGTCGCGATTTACGCGGAGGAAGTGTGACCTGCTGGGCCTCTCACGCGACAGTGTTGAAGCTCACAAGGCGTTCATCAAGAAGCATTCCCTTACGGTACGGCTGGGGTCGGATGAGGACGGGACGGTCTGCAACGCCTACGGGGTCTGGGCCGAAAAGCAGCTCTATGGGCGTCGCTACATGGGCATCGTCCGGTCGACATTCCTTATCGACCCGGAGGGATCGATTCGGCGTGTCTGGCGAAACGTGCGCGTGCCGGGCCATGCAGAAGCAGTGCTGGCTGAATTGGAGGCATCGACGTGAACCAGAATCTGGGCAAGAATCTGCTTTAATCAGAGCTTAATCGCCGCAGTCGAAGGTGATTAAAAAGCTGGTGACGGGGGTTCGCGTATGCGGATTTCTGAGTTATCCATGCGCCTTGCCGGGCACTACAAGCGGGCGAGCGGGGCTAGGCGCGTAGAGCAGTTGATCGGGCACACTAAATGGCGGTCAAGCACCTGAAGGCCAAGACCAGAGCCTTCTTCGAGAAGGCTTTTCCAGAAAGACAGATTTACCATCGTAGCGGCGGCTCGGTGCGCTACGTTTCGATTTCGCCGTGGCGCCAAGCGATGATGGCCGGCCTTGCGACTCTGGTTGTCGGCTGGTGCCTGTTCGCGACGGCTGCCGTTCTCCTTAAAGGTCCTGGCGTCGAGATTCAGGGCGGCGGCTCTGATCGCAAATCTGCCCGCCTCGAGCGCGAGCTCCGGCAGGCCAAGGCGGCGGAGCAGACCGCCCTTACCCTCCTCGAAACCCGCACGACCGACTTCAACGAGGCAATCAAGGAAGCCGAGAATCGGCACGAGGTGCTGAAGCGCTTGATGGCCAGCCAGAAGGGTCAGGACTCAGCGTCGGCCATCGCCCTCAGCAAGCCTGAGCTGCTGATCGACTCGACGATCGAGGAAGGCGACCCCCGCCAGCCGCGTCCGGATGGCACGGAGGCCAATGCCGGAGGCAGCACATCCTTTCGCGCCCGGACCGACAAACTGATCGATGACCAGGCCAGCTTCCTCGACATGCTCGAAGAAGAAGCCGTGCAGCAAGCGGAAGCAGCGCGCGGCGTGATCCGGCTGACCGGCGTTCCGGCGTCCCGCGTGCTTGAGCAGAACGGCATGGGCGGACCGCTCATCCCGATCAACTTCACCACGTCCGGGCCGAACGGCGGCGAGATCGATCGCTTTGAACAGCGGATCTATGAGGTCGAGGCGCGGCTGCGCGAAGCGGAAGAGTACCAGCGGGCAATGCGGTCGCTGCCGCTTGGCCTGCCGGTTCAGGGCGCATATCGCGAAACCTCGGGCTTTGGTTACCGCTCCGACCCGTTCACCCGCCGCGCCACGTTCCATGAAGGCACAGACCTTGCAGCCTTCACCGGCGCGCCGATCATCGCCCCCGCTTCGGGGAGGGTCATCCACGCGGGGGTCAAGGGGGCCTACGGACGAACGGTCGAGATCGACCATGGGGCCGGATTCAAGACACGCTACGGCCACATGAACTCGATATCCGTGAAAGTTGGTCAGGAAGTGACCATCGGCCAGAAAATGGGCACGATGGGCTCAACTGGCAGAAGCACGGGACCGCACCTGCATTACGAGATATACTTCCGCGGCAAATCATATGATCCGCTGAAATTCCTGAGGGCTGGCAAGCATGTTCACTAAAGGCAAGACACCGGAGCCGCCTGCTCCGCCGCAACTGGCGCCGAAGCCTGCGCTTCCCGACGCCGCGCCGAAGCGCGCGCCTGTCGCGCGTTCCGGCCCGTCGATCATCTCGGCTGACGTGAAGATGGTCGGCAAGCTGTTCTCGACCGGTGAACTCGACATCAACGGCCAGATCGAGGGCGATGTCCGGGCCTCGGCCCTGACCGTCGGCGAGACCGGCGCGATCAAGGGCGAAGTGATTGCCGAGTCGGTTGTCGTGCGCGGCACCGTCGAGGGCCGCATCCGCGCCCGTAAGGTCCAGCTGTGCTCGGGCGCCAAAGTGCGCGGCGACATCTTCCACGCCTCGCTGGCGATCGAGCCGAACGCGATCTTCGAAGGCGCCGTTAAACACGCGCAGGATCCGATGGCCGAGCCCACTCCGGGCGGCGCGGCAACCTGATCGGGTTGTGAGCTTGAATTGAAGAGGCCGCTCCGGATCGGGGCGGCCTTTTTCGTTGCGGGCGCGCGGGGGCGTTCTCAGACACGCGGGTGCGCTGAGGTAAGGGGGGCTGGTTTTCGGTTGATGGGGGATCCGGGCGGGCAGCGAGCGTAAGTGAGCACCGAGGCGAAGGCTCTCACCTGCGCCGGGTTCACGACCGCCACCGGCAATCCCGCCGCAGCAAGCTGGGCCGCCGCGCCCGTGGCCACATCAACAGACGATAGCGCCAAGTTACAAGGATGTGGGCGGGGGTCTGGTCAGCGCGCGCCAGCACGCTTTTGTGGGCGTGAGCCTCCGCTTCGCGCAGGGCGGGGTCCCCGCGTTCGAGGGGAACACGGTTGAGGAGATTGTGCCAATGCGTCCGGAGGAAGACTACTGCCGGCTACGCCTTCGGCTTCTCGTGGATGCGGATGCCGAGTTCGCGGAGCTGTTTCAGCGTCGCGTCGCTCGGGGCGCCCATCAGGAGATC
>CAIKXW010000026.1 GCA_903831485.1 uncultured Alphaproteobacteria bacterium
GTCAGGCGGCGGCGGGTGTCGGGGCGAAGCGCCGTCCTTCGAGGAGCAGCGCGACGCCAAGCCACAGCGCCCACAGCGCCCAGAGCGAGAAGCCGATGGCGTTGATGTCCGCAGCCATGGGCGCGCCGAACGGCTCGAGCATGCCGGCCATGACGCCGAGGCTGATGACGACTCCCGAGAGCGCGAGGATGCGGCGGCCTTGGAAGATCAGGGCGGAGACCATGAGTGTCCATGCGCCGGTGAACAGGTAGCCTAGGTGCTCGCCGACGCCGACGCCGAGATAACGGTTGGCGGCGTCGAAGATGGAGACCGCCATGGCGCGGTCGATCTCGGCGGCCCCGGCGGCCGTGAAGGTTGCGGCGAGCGAGGGGACGAGCATCACCCAGCGGATGAGGCCTAGCGCCTGCACCAGGCCCGCAAGCGCGCCAAGGGCGGCGGAGAGTCCGGCGAGGACCGGATCGCGCTTCCAGAAATGCAGCGCTGTCATCACCGAGGCGGGAATGAGGCCGAGCGCGGCGGCCATCATCGCGTACCAGTAGATGTGGAGATCGATACCGGCGGCGGCAAAGCGGGTCAGCACCTCTCCGCCCGGCTGGCGCAGGATGTCGGGATAGTCGAACGTCATCTGCAGGCCGGTGAACCCGGCGGTGAAGACGAGCGGCGCGATGATAAGGAGCGCGCCTGCGAGGTGTCTTGCGGAGGTCATCTTGCGGGTTCCTTGATGTGCGCGGCGAGGACGCGGCGGAAGAGGCGGACGCCCTGGTCCATGTCCGCGCGCGCGGGCGCCTTGCCGCCGGCATCGCGGAAGACGAGCCAGAAATCGCCGACCAGCCAGAGCATCTGGGTGAGATCGTCCAGCGTGCGTTTGTCGGCAGGCTGCATAATCCCGGCGGAGATGAAATGCCGCAGCAGGGCGAGGGTGCTGGCCATGCCGGCCTCGCGGTTGCGGCGGTAGTCGGCGGCAAGCTCCGGGTCGGCGGCAAGCAACATGGTGAGATCACGGAAGAAGAAGCGGTGCGCCCACTGGATATCGAAATTGCCAGCGGCCATGGCGTCCATGGTCTTGAGGGTCGGGGGCTTGCCTTCAGGCAGGGCGTAGTTCGCGCTCCATGCCGCGAGGATGCGGGCGAAGAGGCCGCGCACGATCTCGGCCTTGTTGCGGAAATGATAGTACAGATTGCCTGGGCTGATGCCCGCCGCCTCGGCGATGTGGTTGGTGGTGACATTGGCCGCGCCACGTTCGTTGAACAGGGCGAGGGCGGTGTCGAGGATGCGAGAGGGCGTGTCAGTTCTGGCGTCTTGCATGGCGTGTCGCAAAATAGAGTATATGCTCTAATCGAGATTTAGAGTATAAACTCTAGAGCGTCAAGAGGCGTTGGCAGGGAGGTGAAAGTGATCCTGATCACGGGGACGGTGGAGGTGGCGGAGGCCAGCCGGGCGGCGTTCATCGCGGCTGTAGCGCGGCATGTGACGCTGTCGCGCGCGGAGGCGGGCTGCATCAGCCATGGCTGCTTCGAGGACGTGATGGCGCCGGGCACGTTCGTGTTCGTCGAACGCTGGCGCGACATGGCGGCCGTGCAGGCGCATTTCGCGGAGGACTATAGCCAGGAGATCGTCGGCGTGATCCGTGCGCTGTCGGTGCGTTCGTCCGGCCTAGAAATCCACGAGGTGGCGTCGACGCGGGTGGTATGAGGCCGCCCAAATGCAAAGGGCCGCCCGGTTTCCCGGGCGGCCCATGCTTCAGCGCCAGTCTGTCAGATCAGTTCGCGAGCTTCACCGACACGCCGATGACGCGCGGGTCGTTGACGAAGGCGGTGTTGTTGTTGAAGTCGATCGCGCCCTTGATGTTGTCCTCGTCCGTGATGTTGCGGGCGAAGGCGGCGACTTCGAGCGAGCCATCGAGCTTGGTCCAGCCGAGTTTCAGGCCGCCCTCGAACTGGTCGTCCGTCTGGAATTCGACCGACTCGTAGATGAAGAGGTTGGTCGCGCCCTGATAGGCCCAGTCGGTGTAGACGAAGAATTCCGAGGTGGCGTCGTACGGCATGGAATAGCGCGCCGTGAAGTTGGCGATCGATTCCGGGGCGTTGGGGAAGGGGTTGCCATCCACCAGCGCGCGGGTCGAGCCGCTGATGACGGCGGTGGGATCGGTCACAGTGCACTGGGCGCAGATGCCGACGGCAAGCGTGTTGTCCTGGATTTCGGTGTCGACCCACGAGAAGCCGCCGGTGAAGACAAGGTTCTCGATCGGGGCCCATTCGGCGTCGACCTCGACGCCCGTTGCTTCGCCGGTGTCGGCATTGAGAAGCTGGACCGTGTTGCCGGCGCCGCCGACGGCGGTGAGCTGGATGTCGGAGACCTCATAGGTGAAGACCGAGGCGTTGAGACGCAGCGTGTCGCCGATGAAGGACTTCACGCCGGCTTCCCATGACAGGACGGTTTCAGAATTGGCGAGCGAGGGCGGCGCGAAGAAGGCGACGTCGCGGCCCTGGATCGACGGACCGCGGAAGCCTTCAGCGACGCGTGCGTAGACCGAGACGTCCGGTGTCAGCGTGTACATGCCGCTGAGGTCCCAGCTGACATGGTCATCCGAGATGTCGCGGTTGTTGGCCGGAGCGCCGAGGACGGTGAGGTCCTTCTTGTCTTCCGTGTAGCGCAGGCCGCCGGTGACGGAGAGCTGCTCGGTGACGTCGTAGCTGGCCTGGCCGAACACGGCCCAGGCCTGGTTGCCGTGGGTCAGCGTCGCCGGCGGCGGGAAGCCCGACGGTCCAACGGTGGTGACGGTGAACTCAGCGTCGAAATAGTAGGCGCCGACCTGCCAGGAGAGCGGGCTGCTGGTGTCGCTGGCGAGGCGGACTTCCTGCGTGAACTGATCGAGATCGTCGATCGAGTCCTGAGTATCCGCGTCGAACGGGATGAAGCCGGGTCCGATGCCGGCGATGCCGCCATCGATGTCGCCGCGGCCGGAGCCTTCAGCGCCCTCGTAGGCGGTGATCGAGGTCAGCTGCATGTCGCCGAAATCGTAGCCGACATTGGCCGAGCCGCCCCAGCCCGTGTAGGCCTGACGGTTGCCGCCGCCCTGGTTGAAGCTGACGGTGTCGCGATCATAATTGGCGTTGAGGCCGTTCGTGCCCGGCGTGATGACGTTGGCGCGGAAGATGGCGGCGGAGCCGTCGAGGCTGCGTGCGTGCATGTTGAGCAGCACGTCGAGATTGTCCATCGGCTCGAGCGCGACCTGGAAGCGGCCGGCGAGCTCGTTGTAGCCGCCGATGTCATCGCCCTGGGTGGTGACCGTGTTGTTGATCCAGTCGTCGCGGTGCTGGTAAAGCACGGAGGCGCGTGCATTGACGCCCGGGGCGATCGCGCCGCCGACGGCGCCGTCAAAGGTCAGCGAGCCGTAGGAGCCGACCGACGCCTGGGCGCGGGTGTCGAAGTCCTCGGTCGGCTTGACCGAGGTGAAGCGCACGATGCCCGCGGTGGTGTTGCGGCCGAACAGCGTGCCTTGCGGACCGCGATAGACCTCGACGCGGTCGACGTCGAAGATCGGCGTCGATTTGAGGACGACGTTCTCCATCACCACGTCGTCCATGATGATCGACACGGGCTGGGAGGCGGCGAGATCGAAGTCGGTGTTGCCGAGGCCGCGGATGTAGAAGCGCGGCGCGACGCGGCCGTTGGAGCTTTCGGCATAGAGCGCCGGCACGCGGGCGGCGAGGGCTAGCACGTCTTCGCCCGAGGAGAAGATCGCCTCGATCTGGTCCTGCGGCAGGGAAGCGGCGGAGACCGGCACGTCCTGCAGGTCTTCCTCGCGCTGGTTTGCGGTGATGATGATCACGTCGAGGCGGCTATCGCTCTCGGGCTGCGTCTGGGCAGCGGCGGGCGCGGCGAGCAGGGCGACGGCCGACGAGGCGCCGAGCAGCGCTGCGATCAAGGTCCGGGCGGACCGTTTGCGTTGAAACATTGGTGGGGGCTCCCGATGAAATCCGAGCCACCACATCGCCCGGACGCCTTTCCGGAGTCTTGCACTGCCGCGCGGGAATCGTACGTATACGGCGCTTTTCCATGAATTTGATGCAAAACTGTCACGCGACGCGCACATGAATTGCGCATCGTTTCGCGTGGTTAGGGAATCGTGCGCCTCGCGCCCTCAACGTCCGAGGGTGGACGAGGTCAGGCGATGATGTCCGGCGTCAGCTTGGACGAGAGCCATGAGATGCTGTCCTTGATGCGCAATTTCTCGCGCTTGAGGCCCATCACGCGGATGTCGTGGCCGCCGTCGAGCTTGAGCTGCGCAATCGTGTCGTCGAGTTCGCGATGGCGTGCACGCAGCTCCTCGAGCCGCTGCTCCATCTCCTCGATGTTGGTCGGGTCGAAAACGATGTCGCTCAACCCTGCGCCTCCGGTGTCTGCGCCCGACGGAATCGCTTCGCATTGCTGCTTGCGATCAAGGGCGCCGGAAATCGGGGAGGGGTCTGCCGGTATCCCACGATCCCGCCGCCCTCCCACCGCTCCCTGATACCAAATCCGGGGCGGAACGAAAAGGTCCGACACCTCGAATCAACGCCTTCCGCAGAGGCTTTCGGAGATCCTCCCGCAGGCGGTCACAGTAATTTTCAGGGCGTCCTGCGATTTCCGGCTTTCAAGGCGTGACGTCTAAAAAACTTCATGTTTCACTCTCCCTTGCGGCTGTTCAGCGAGCCGCATCGGTCTCCTCGAAATACCTATCGAGGCCGTAGCGGACGCGAGGCGTCCGCTCGCGGTCGGTGTTGTGCGAGCCGCCTGGCCCCCATCCGGGGCAGTGCGGCCTGCCAATTACAAGGAGAGACCTATTCATGAGCCTGGAAGCACGCATCAAGGAATTGCATGACCGGCACAAGCGCCTCGACCAGGCCATCGCGGCCGAAGCGAAGCACCCGTCCGGCGACGATGTGCGCATTCTCGAACTCAAACGGAAGAAGCTTCGAATAAAGGATGAGATCCAGCAGCTGA
>CAIKXW010000027.1 GCA_903831485.1 uncultured Alphaproteobacteria bacterium
GAACCCGAACGACTTTCCCGAACTCACCGAGGTGACGTTCGCGCGGATGTGCTGTCACCCGCGCCGCTTCCTGCCGCGACCGCATTTTCTCGAAGTGCATGTCACGCACCCCGAGCCGTCGCACCGCGCCGAGTACGATCGTATCTTCCAGTGCCCGGTCGTGTTCAACGCAGAATGGAACGCCTGGCGTGGCGACCCGGAGCTGGCGACCCATCGCATCCAGCTTCACTCCAGATACGTGTTCGGCGTCCTCAGCGAGAAGGCCGAGGCGTTGCTGAAGGAGCTGGAGACCTCAAAATCAACGCGCGGCCGGGTTGAGAGCCTGCTGATGCCGATCCTGCACACGGGCGAAATCGGCATGGACGCGATCGCCGCGAAAATGGCGGTCAGCCGGCAGACGCTGTTCCGTCGCCTCAAGGCGGAGGAGGCGACATTCGAGAAGGTGCTCGACGACCTGCGCCATCGGCTTTCGCTGCACTATCTCAGCGGACGCAAGGCGTCTGTGAACGAGACGGCCTATCTCGTCGGCTTCTCTGACCCGGCGGCTTTCTCGCGGGCGTTCAAACGCTGGACGGGCAGGAGCCCCAGCGAGTTTCGCGGCAAGTAGCGTTGCCGCTTACTCCGCGGGCGCTACTTCAGCCGGCGTTGCGAGCTCTTCCTTCGCCAGCTTGCGTTCGACATCGCGCGGCGAGCCCGTGCGGCGGGCGAGCAGCGCGTAGGCTGCCGGAACGAGCACGAGGGTCACCAGCATCGCCGTCGTGACGCCGAACAGGATCACCACGCCGATGGCCGAGCGGGTCTCCGATCCAGCACCATGGCCGAAGATCAGCGGTATGGCCCCAGCGATCGCGGTGAGCGAGGTCATGACGATCGGACGGAAACGGGTGAGGGAGGCTTCCCTCAACGCTGCGTTGAACTCCTTGCCCTGGTCACGCAGCTGGTTGGCGAACTCCACGATGAGAATGCCGTTCTTCGCCGCCAGTCCGACAAGCATGATCAGGCCGATTTGCGTGTAGATGTTCAGCGAGTTGCCGGTGAGGGCGATGCCGAGAAGGCCGCCGCCCACTGTCGCGGGCACGCAGAGCATGATGACGAACGGGTGGATCCAGCTCTCGAATTGCGCCGCGAGCACGAGGAAGACAACCAGCACGCCGAAGCCGAACACGAACAGGATGCTTTCGCCCGCGCGCTTGTAGTCCAGCGACTGACCCTTGTAGTCGATCGCCGCTTCCTCAGGCAGCACATCGCGCGCGATGGCTTCCATCTGGTCGAGCGCCGCGCCCAGCGACACGCCCGGATCAAGGTTGGCGTTGATCGTGATGGCGCGCACGCGGTTGTAGCGGCTGAGCTGGCGGGAATCCGCCGTCGGCTCGACGCTGACCAGGTTGGACAGCGGGATCAGTTCGCCCGACCGGGCCGAGCGCACATAGATGCTCTCCATGTCGGACGGCGTCGATTGCTCGCTCCGCTCGCCTTCGAAAATCACATAGCGTTCCTCGCCATTCTGGACGAACGTGCCGACGCGCTTGGAGCCCAGCATGGTCTGCAGGGTCGAGCCGATCTCCTGCACCGTCACACCGAGTTCGGATGCACGCGAGATGTCGACGTTGACGCGGTATTGCTGCTGCGTTTCCTTGTAGTCCCAGTCGATCTGGTTGACGCCCGGGTTGTTGGCGTTCAGCGCGTCGACGAATGTGTTGCGCCACTCGACCAGCGATTCATAGGAGGGTCCCTTGAGCACGAACTGGATCGGCTTGCCGCCGCCCGGTCCGCGGCCGAAGCCGGACGGCATGTTGGCGAAGGCGCGAACGCCGGTGATGTCGCCAAGCCGGCGGTTGATGTCGTTGACGATATCGAAGCCGTTGCGGCGGTGGCCCCACTCGGTCAGCACGACCTGGATCGAGCCGGAGTTGAAGCTGCCGCCGGGACCGAAGCCGCCTGGCGCGCGCACCGAAATGCCCTCGATCTCGCCCTGGTCGACGAGCGGAAGAAGGCGGTCTTCGATCTGTTCGATGAAGGGCTGCATGTATTCGAACGATGCGCCCTCAGGTCCCGAGATCATCACCTGGAAGGAGCCGCGATCCTCGTTCGGCGTGTATTCGCCGGGGATCTGGGTGAACAGGAAATAGCTGCCGCCCAGCGCCAGGAAGAAGGCGATAGCGATCAGCAGTGGGCGTCTCACTGTCGCGTCGTAGACGCGGCCGTAACCGTTGCGGAGGCTCGCGAAAGTGCGGTCCACGAAGCCGGCGAAGCCCTTGGGCTTCTCATGTCCGGCATGGCCCTTGAGCAGCTTGGACGCCATCATCGGCGAGATGGTCAGCGCAACCAGCATCGAGAACGCAATGGCCGCGGCGATGGTGATTGCGAACTCGGTGAACAGGCGGCCAACCTGGCCCTGCATGAAGGTGATCGGCACGAACACTGCGATCAGCACCATCGTGGTCGCCACGACGGCAAAGCCGACCTGTCGGGTGCCGCGATAGGAGGCCACCAGCGGCGTCTCGCCATACTCCTCGATGCGGCGGTGGATGTTCTCCAGGACGACGATCGCGTCGTCGACCACCAGGCCAATGGCCATGACGAGCGCCAGCAGCGTCAGCATGTTGATCGACAGGCCGAGTGCGAGCAGCACGGTGAAGGTTGCAATCAGCGAGATCGGAACCGTGACGGCCGGAATGATCGTCGCCTTGAAGTTGCCGAGGAAGACGTAGATCACGCCGATGACCAGCAGCACGGCGATGCCGAGCGTGATGAACACCTCGTTGATCGCTGCGTTGACGAACACCGAGCCGTCGAAATTGATCCGCAGGTTCATGTCTTCGGGCAGGGTCAGGGCGACCTCTGCGGCCCGCTCGCGCGCGACGCGCGCGACTTCCACGACGTTGGCGACGGATTGCTTGACGATGCCGATGCCGATCGTGTCGAGACCATTGGCGCGGAATATGCTGCGATCTTCCTCGGCGCCGGCTTCCACGCGCGCGACATCGCCAAGGCGCACCACCACGCCGTCATCGCCCTTGGCGACCACGAGCTGGGCGAACTCCTCGGCCGTGCGGAACGGCCGCTCGATCCGGTTGGTGAAGATCAGGTCTTCCGAGGTCAGCGAGCCTGCCGGCGTCTCGACGTTTTCGGAGCGCACGGCGCGTTCGATGTCGGTGACTGTGAGGCCCCGCGCTGCGATCGCCTGGCGGTCGAGCCATACGCGCATGGCTGGCGTGCGCTGGCCGCCGATCTGCACGCGGGCGACGCCGTCGATCGAGGAGAAACGGTCGACGAGATAGCGTTCGGCATAGTCGGTCAGTTCCAGCGGCGTTCGCGTCTCGGAGGCGAGGCGCATCCACAGCACGGTTTCTTCCGAGGCGTCGGCCTTCTGCACGTCTGGCGGATCGGCCTCGAGCGGCAGCTGGCGCAGGATACCGCCCACGCGGTCGCGCACGTCGTTCGCCGCCGAGTCCATGTCGCGCGAAATGTCGAACTCGATCGAGATGCTTGACTGGCCGTCCTGGCTCGTCGAGTTGATGAAGCGGATGCCCTCGATGCCGGAAATCCGGTCCTCGATCACTTCTGTGATGCGGGATTCAACGACGTTGGCCGAGGCGCCTGCATAGCTGGTGCGGATCGACACGATCGGCGGGTCGATATCCGGATACTCGCGGAGAGCGAGGCGCGTGAACGACACGATACCGATTGCGACGAGCAGAAGCCCGATGACGGTCGCGAAGACCGGGCGTTTGATTGAAACGTCCGAAAGTAGCATGGCGCTTGCCTCCCGGCGCTATTGAGCGAGTCCGGCCTTGTCGGACGATCCCTGGGCTGCAACGGAAGCGGGCGCCATCGGGCGCACCTTGACGGGGCCGCCGGGGCGGACCTTCAGCACACCGTCCGTGACAACGACATCACCGGAGTTCAGGCCCGACAGCACTTCAACCGTGCCGCGCTCGCGCGCGCCGAGGATGACTTCCTTCTTGAGGGCTACAGCGGTCTCCTTGGACTGGTCCACGACGTAGACAAAGTTCTTCGACCCTTCGGCGACGACCGAAATCTCGGACACAGCGAGTGACGTCCGCGGCTTGGAGATCAGCTGCACGCTCATCGACGAGCCGGCCTTGAGCGCCCCATCGGCGTTCGGTAGCGTGGCGCGGACCTTAACGGCGAGAGAGACGGGGTCGATCGCGTTGTCGATCGAGGTCAGCTTGCCGACGAAGGTGCGGCCCGGAATGTCCTTGGTGACGGCGTTTATCTCCAGACCGGGGCGGAGGTCTGCGAGGTAGATGGAGGGCACGCCGAATTCGAGGCGCATCTGGCTGTCGTCGATCAGCGTCGCGACGGCCTGGCCGGGCGAGACATAGGCGCCCAAGCTGATCTGGCGGAAGCCGAGAACACCCGAGAATGGCGCCAGCAGCACCCGGTCACGGAGGCGGGCCTGAACGGCGCCGACGTTTGCCGACGCGGCCTCGTAGCCGGATCGCGTGCGTTCGAGTTCCAGCTGGGCCACAGCCTCGGCGGAGGCAAGCCGTTCGTTGCGCTCGAACACCAGCTTGGCGTTTGCCTCGGCCGCCTTGGCCGACGCCAGCTGGCTCTGCTCTTCCTCGTTCACGAGCGTGACCAGCACCTTGCCCTTGGTGACGCGCTGGCCGTCCTCGAAGAAAATGCCGGTGACGCGATCGGCCGCGTTGGCTGTCAGGACGACCCGCTCGCGTGGTTCCAGCGTGCCGAGTGCTTCGATGCGTGAGGAGAAGACGCGCGCTTCGGTGACAACCGCCTCGACCTGCGTCGGGGGGCCGCCGCGTCCGCCACCGGGCCCGCCCGGTCCACCCGGACCACCGCCGGGTCCACCAGGACGCCCGCCTGCCATTTGCGGCGCGCCTTTGCTTTCGCCGCCGCCGTTGAGCGCCGCATA
>CAIKXW010000028.1 GCA_903831485.1 uncultured Alphaproteobacteria bacterium
GTTCTCGCCCTCCGGCGGCATGTCCGGGTTCAGTTCGAACGGTTGGAAATGGATCTCGGCCTCGACCTTGTCGCCCACGGCGTCCAGGGCCTTCATCAGCGACCGCAAACCGACGACGCACCACGGGCACGCCACGTCTGAAACAAAATCGATGCGCAGCGGCATGGCCATGGCTGATCTCCTTTGTCCCAATGTAACGCCGCGACCGCCCTTGCGCCACTGTCGCCGCAGGCGCGATAATCCCCTTGGGAGAAAAGCCATGGCGACACGCGCATTCGACACCAAGCTGGAAACCATCGGCCAGGTGCTGGCCGGGCCGTGGCGCGCCCCGGTGAACATGCTGCTCGAGCAAAGCTACGACAACCACGTCTCGCTGCACGACGATGCCATGGCCCAGAAACTGGGTTTCAAGGCCGGCCCAATCGAGGGGCCCACGCACTACAGCCAGTTTGTTCCCCTGGCCGAAGCGATCTGGGGCCAGCGGTTCCTCACTGAGGGCTGCCTCTCTGCCCACTACCGCAACATGGTCATGGAAGGAGAGGAGGTCCGCGCCTTCATCGAGCGTGAGCCGGGCGAGGATCACGCGACGATCTGGGCCAGCAAGAAGGATGGAACCGAAGTCCTGCGCGGCACCGCGTCCGTCGGATCCCACGCGCCGCCAACAGCGCTCGACCTGCGCCTCAACGAACTGTCGCCCTTGCAGCAACCCGTGATCCTGCGCGATCTCAAGGTCGGACACCGCACATCCCGCACCCGCATCCGCATGGATGCCGACCAGCACATGGGCGACCTCTACCCATTCTCGCTGAACCAGAAGCTCGCGAAAATCACTGAGCCCTCGCCCTGGTACTCCGGCGAGGACAATCCGTGGGGCCGCCCCATCATCCCCTGGGAGATGGTGAGCGTGCTCGTGCAGTACGTCGCGCGTGAGGATCGCCTGCCCATCAAGGGACCGGCCGTGGGCCTGTTCGCAGACCAGGAAATCCGCATGATGGATGGCCCGCTGTTTGTCGGCGAGGACTACGAGATCGAGCGCGAAATCGTCGCCCTCAGCGGCAGCCGGCGGACAGAATCCTACTGGACGCGGACGTCAGTCTATCGGCCAGGCGGATCGAAGGTCATAGCCAGCATGCTGCTGAACCAGGCAACGCTGAAGGATTCCTACGCGCCCTATGCCGAGGAACTCGCGACGTTTTATCCCGCCTGAAGGCCGCACCTGCCGAAAGCCAATTGCGAAACAAATTTCGCGGTTAGGCCTTCTTGGAGCAGGTGATTGCGCCAGAGGACGGTCAGGCGGGCATCGTTCCCGCCCTGGGTGGGGAAGTCGAAAGTCGCTTCCCGAGGCACAAGCAGTGCTTGCACAACCAGTTAAGCCCCAACTTGCCGCAAATCTTGCCGCAGGTTGGGCTATTCCATTGAAATTCTGTGCCTAGCTGGTAGGCGCTCAGTCTCACCGACGACCAGACGAGTTAACGCGCATGGAAATGGGTCTTCCCCCCGCACAGGGTCTCTACGATCCCCGGAATGAGCACGATGCCTGTGGCGTCGGCTTCATCGCCAACGTGAAGGGCAAGAAGTCCAATGCCATCGTGGCGCAGGGCCTCCAGATCCTTGTGAACCTCGACCATCGCGGCGCCGTGGGCGCGGACCCCCTTCTGGGCGACGGCGCGGGTATTCTCATCCAGATTCCGGACAAGCTGTTCTGTGAATGGGCCCGAGAGGCCGGGGTCGAGCTGCCCCAGCCGGGGCACTACGCCGTTGCCATGTGCTTCCTGCCTCAGGATCAGGCGGCGCGCGAATTCGCGATGAACCAGTTCGCCAACTACCTCGCCAAGGCGAAGCAGAAGCTGCTCGGCTGGCGCGACGTGCCCACCAACACCAAGGGCATCGGCAAGGCGGTGATCGCCTCGATGCCGGTGATCAAGCAGGCCATCATCGCCAAGGGCTCACCCGCGATGACCCAGGATGCGTTCGAGAGGAAGCTGCTCGCCATCCGGAAGGAGACGCAGAACCCGCTGGCGGAGATCGCGAAGAAGAAAAACCTGCCGGGGCTTGCCGAATTCTACATGCCGTCACTGTCGACGCGCACGATCGTCTACAAGGGCCTGCTACTCGCAGGCCAGGTCGGCACCTTTTACAAGGACCTTACTAACCCGCTGTGCGAGAGCGCGCTGGCGCTGGTCCACCAACGCTTCTCCACCAACACCTTCCCGAGCTGGAAGCTGGCGCACCCCTACCGCTTCATCGCGCACAATGGCGAGATCAACACGGTGCGCGGCAACGTGAACTGGATGTACGCCCGCCGGCGCTCGATGGAGAGCCCGCTGCTCGGGGCCGACCTCGATAAGATGTGGCCGCTGATCCCGCACGGACAGTCGGACACGGCCTGCCTCGATAACGCGCTGGAACTGCTCGTCGCTGGCGGCTATCCGCTGAGCCACGCCATGATGATGCTAATCCCCGAAGCATGGGCCGGGCATCAGGACATGGACCCGGCGCGCCGCGCCTTCTACGAATACCACGCAGCCCTGATGGAGCCGTGGGACGGTCCGGCCGCGATCGCATTCACCGACGGCCGCCAGATCGGCGCGACGCTGGATCGCAACGGACTGCGCCCTGCCCGCTTCATCGTGACCGACGACGATCATGTCGTGCTGGCGTCGGAATCCGGCGTGCTGCCGATCCCCGACGAGAAGATCGTCCGGAAATGGCGCCTGCAGCCCGGCAAGATGCTTCTGATCGACCTCGAAGAAGGCCGCATTATCGAGGACGAGGAGGTGAAGGCCAGCATCGCGGGCAAGCACCCCTATGACGAGTGGCTGCACGAGATGCAGTTCAAGCTGACCGACCTTGCCGACCCGGAACAGGACCCGGACGCGGCGCCACTGCAGAACACGAATGTCAGCCTGCTCGATCGCCAGCAGGCCTTCGGCTACACACAGGAAGACGTGCAGTTCTTCCTTGAGCCTATGGCGCAACTCGGCGACGATCCCATCGGCTCGATGGGCACGGACACGCCGATCGCCGTGCTGAGCCGCAAGCCGAAACTGCTCTATAACTACTTCAAGCAGAACTTCGCCCAGGTCACCAATCCGCCGATCGATCCGATCCGCGAGGAGCTGGTGATGTCGCTCGTCTCCATGATCGGACCGCGCCCGAACCTGCTCGGCCTTGCTGCTGGCACGCACAAGCGCCTGGAAGTCTCACAGCCTGTGCTGACGAACGCTGACCTCGACAAGATCCGCTCGATCTCGGAACTCGTGGACGGCGCATTCCGCACTGCCACGATCGACATCACCTGGGACGCCATCGAAGGCGCAGCCGGCCTCAAGGCAGCCATCGAACGCATCCGGCTGGAGGCGACCGAGCATGTGCTGCAGGACATCAACATCCTGATCCTGTCGGATCGCGCCGTGTCGGCCGAGCGCATTCCCGTGCCTGCCCTGCTGGCGCTCTCGGCGGTGCACCACAAGCTGATCCGCCAGGGCTTGCGTATGCAGGTCGGGCTCGTCGTCGAGACAGGCGAGGCGCGCGAAGTGCACCACTTCTGCACGCTCGCAGGCTACGGAGCCGAGGCAGTCAACCCTTATCTCGCCTTCGAAACGCTCGAACAGATTCGCCAGCGCGAAGGCATCCAGCTCACCGCGAAGGAGGTGAAGAAGAACTACATCAAGGCCATCGGCAAAGGCATTCTGAAAGTGATGTCCAAGATGGGCATCTCCACCTACCAGTCCTACTGCGGCGCGCAGATCTTCGACGGCGTCGGCCTGTCGACCGAACTGATCCAGGAATACTTCACCGGCACGGCGACCACGATCGAGGGCGTCGGGCTCAACGAGATCGGCGAAGAAGCCGTGAAACGTCATGCCGCAGCCTTCGGGGATGATCCCGTCTACAGGGACCTGCTCGATGTCGGCGGCGACTATGCCTACCGCATCCGCGGCGAGGATCATGCGTGGACCCCGGACTCCGTCGCCAAGCTTCAGCACGCCGTGCGCGGCAATGTGTCTGAAGATTACAAGGCCTTCGCGCAGTCTATCAACGAACAGAACGAGCGCCTGCTGACCATCCGCGGCCTTATGCAGCTTAAGTTCGTGGACAAGGAAATCCCGATCGATCAGGTCGAACCCGCGGCCGACATCGTGAAGCGTTTCGCCACCGGCGCGATGAGCTTCGGCTCGATCAGCCGCGAGGCGCACACAACGCTCGCGATCGCGATGAACCGTATCGGCGGCCGATCCAACACGGGCGAAGGCGGCGAAGAGCCGGACCGTTTCGTGCGAATGAAGAACGGCGACTCGATGCGCTCGGCCATCAAGCAGGTCGCATCAGGGCGCTTCGGCGTCACGACCGAATACCTCGTCAATGCCGACGATATCCAGATCAAGATGGCGCAGGGCGCCAAGCCCGGCGAAGGCGGACAGCTGCCGGGGCACAAGGTCGACAAGAACATCGCCAAGGTGCGCCACTCCACGCCCGGAGTTGGCCTCATCTCGCCGCCGCCCCACCACGACATCTATTCGATCGAAGATCTTGCGCAGCTGATCCACGACCTCAAGAACGTGAACCCCGTCGCGCGCATCTCCGTGAAGCTGGTGTCAGAGGTTGGCGTCGGCACAGTCGCGGCAGGCGTCTCTAAGGCGCGCGCTGACCATGTGACGATATCAGGCTATGAGGGCGGCACAGGCGCCTCGCCGCTCACCTCGCTGACGCATGCCGGCAGCCCGTGGGAAATCGGCCTCGCCGAAACGCAACAGACCCTCGTACTCAATGAACTCCGCGGACGCATCGCCGTGCAGGTCGACGGCGGCCTGCGCACAGGTCGCGACGTGGCGATCGGCGCGCTCCTCGGCGCGGACGAGTTCGGCTTCTCGACGGCCCCGCTGATCGCGGCCGGCTGCATCATGATGCGCAAGTGCCACCTCAATACCTGCCCAGTCGGCGTCGCCACTCAGGACCCCGTGCTGCGCGCCCGCTTCACCGGCGCACCAGAGCACGTAATCAACTACTTCTTCTTCGTCGCAGAAGAAGTCCGCCACATCATGGCCAAGCTCGGCTTCCGCAAGTTCGAGGAGATGGTCGGCCGGGTAGATCTGATCGACATGCGCCATGCGCTCGACCACTGGAAAGCCAAGGGCGTGGATCTTTCGAAGATCCTCTACCAACCGCCCGCCAAGGCCGGCGTCGCCGTCAAACACGCCTCGACACAGGACCACGGCCTCGATGGCGCACTGGACCACAAGTTGATCAAAGCCGCCAAGCCTGCGCTCGGGAAGACGCCCAAGCCGGTCCAGATCACCGAGACGATCAACAATGTGAACCGCACCGTCGGCGCGATGCTTTCCGGCGAAGTTGCGCGGAAGTTCGGCCACGCCGGCCTGCCTGAGGACACGATCCAGATCGCGCTCACGGGCACGGCGGGCCAGAGCTTCGGCGCCTTCCTCGCACGCGGCGTCACGCTGAACCTTGTGGGCGATGCAAACGACTATGTTGGTAAGGGCCTCTCCGGCGGCCGCGTCGTCGTGAGCCAGCCGGACGGCGCGAAACGCGAGCCGACGGAGAACATAATCGTCGGCAACACAGTCCTCTACGGCGCCATCGCGGGCGAGGCCTACTTCGAAGGCGTCGCGGGCGAACGTTTCGCCGTACGCAACTCGGGCGCGGTCGCCGTCGTCGAAGGCTGCGGCGACCATGGCTGCGAGTACATGACAGGCGGCGTGGTCGTGGTCCTAGGCGATACCGGACGCAACTTCGCGGCCGGCATGTCGGGCGGCGTTGCCTATGTCTACGACCCGAAGAAGAGCTTCGTAAGCCGGTGCAATCCGTCGATGGTGAAGCTGGAAACGGTGAAACCTGCGGAGGGCGGTCCCGACGCTGACGCGCCGCTGCA
>CAIKXW010000029.1 GCA_903831485.1 uncultured Alphaproteobacteria bacterium
AGCCGGAACGTCGTCGTCCGGACCAACGCCGGCAGCCTGCCAATCTTCATCGGATCAAGGCTTCATGGCCTAAGCTTCGAGCCGGTATCCCGCGCCGCGCACCGTGTGCAGCAGCGGCCGTTCGAAATCCTTGTCGATCTTCCCGCGCAGACGTGAGACGTGAACGTCGATCACATTGGTCTGGGGATCGAAGTGATAGTCCCACACCTTTTCCAGCAGCATGGTTCGCGTCACCACCTGTCCGGCATGACGCATCAGGAATTCCAGCAAGCGGAACTCGCGCGGTTGAAGATCGATCTTCTGGCCATCGCGATGCACGGTGCGGCCAAGCAGGTCCATCTCCAGACCACCGACGGCTAGCTTGGTCGTCGGAATGTCGCCTGTAGCGCGCCGGCCCAGGGCCTCGACGCGCGCCACCAGTTCGCTCGGCGCGTACGGCTTCACCAGATAGTCGTCGCCGCCAGCCTGAAGACCTTCGACGCGGTGATCCACCTCGCCAAGCGCCGACAGGAACAGCGCCGGCGCACGGCCGCCAGAGTCCCGGTAGCCTTTCATCAACTGAATACCGTCCAGACCGGGCAGCATCCTGTCGACGACCAGCGCATCGTACTCGCCGCCCTTGGCCTGCTTCAGGCCACTGGCGCCGTCGCCGCACACATCCACGAAATGGCCCGCCTCGATCAGCACGCCCTTGACGAAAGCGGCTGCATCCGAGTCGTCCTCGATGACCAGAACCTTCATGAGTTATCCCGCCGCGGCGATTTCGATGGGACGCAGCACGGTCAGGTCGCCACAGCGCTCCTGACTGCCACAACCCACGCGAGCAATGACATCGCGCTTGCCTGCCGCGATCGCAGCAGCCACGGCGTCCTGGTAATCCTTCGGCGTTTTCACGGCTTTGTTGTTGATCTCGAGGATCGCATCGCCGGGAAAGATATCCGAACGCGCCAGCGAGCCACGCGGCTCAACCGTAACGACGATCAGGCCCGCACCGGCCGCGCCGACATCGAACTTCTTGATCTCGTCTTGCGAAAGCGGACGGATCGAACCACCCGCTATCTTCACATCGTCAGGACCCGGTCGCGGCGGCTTCATGTCCGCACGCGCGGGATCCAGATCCGTGGTCGCAAGAGCGCGGTCGTCCCGCGCCCGCACTGTGACGCGAACTGTCTGCTCCTTGCCGTCGCGGATGACGCGGAAATTGTTTGTCGAGCCAGCGAGCAGACTGCCGACGCGCTGGGTGAGCTGCCGGTTGTCCTTCACCTCTTCGCCGTTCACCGAGATGATGATGTCGCCGCGCTTGATCCCGCTCGCTTCTGCAGGGCCGCCCGTCGTCACCGACCGCACGATGGCGCCGTTGGGCGACTTCAGGCTCCACGCGTCTGCGAGGCGCTGGTTCATGCTCTGGATCTCGACACCGAGCCAGCCGCGCACAACCTTGCCGTCCCGGATCAGCGTTTCGGCGATCTGCTTCACGGCGTTGGCCTCGATGGCAAAACCGATGCCCACGCTACCGCCGCCCGTGTCGGAGAAGATCGCGGTGTTCACGCCGATCACTTCGCCATTGAGGTTGAACGTCGGCCCGCCGGAGTTGCCGCGATTGATCGGCGCGTCGATCTGGATGAAGTCGTTGTAGTTGCCGCCCAGCAGCTCGCGGCCATCAGCCGAGACGATGCCCGCCGTCGCCGTGCCGCCAAGACCGAACGGGTTGCCGACCGCCACGACCCAGTCGCCCACGCGCGGCTTCGCCTTCGTCGCAAATTCCACGAACGGATATGAGCCGCTTTTCTTCACCTTAAGAACGGCAAGGTCGGTTTGCTCGTCAGAACCGACGATCTCGGCCTCAAGCTGATCGCCGTTCTTCAGCGTGACCGTCACTTCACGCGCATTATCGACGACGTGATGGTTCGTGACGATGTAGCCGGCCGCCGAGATGAAGAAGCCGGAGCCAAGCGCTTCGCCCTCACGGCCTTCATCGGGGCTCGGCTCGGACTCCTCGCCAAATTCGTCTTCATACTCGTCGAAACCGGGAAGGCCACGGAAGGGGTTGAAGGCGCTGTTGCGCTCCGTCGCCTTCATCTCGGTGGTGACCTGCACGCTGACGACAGCCGGCGAGACCCGCTCGATCAGGTCGGCGAAGCTGACGGGCGCGCCACCGGGCGGCGTCACCGCGATCGGCCGGCCGTTCTGCGCGACAGCAAGAGGCGCCAGCGATACGCTCGCGGCCAGCACGGCGATCAGCCCCGCTGCGATGCCCATGCGAGGCGTCCGTGCCACTGCAACCTTCATCATTAGCTCTCTCTCACTGCGTTCGTCTGCGCGACGTGCAACATTGAAACTAGACACAGGCCCAACGTTCGCAACTGCAAAGGCTCCGCACCTGCAAAGACCTGTCTGCTCGCCCGCGCCTACCTACGCGAATGCTCACTGTTGCGCCGGGAGACGAAGATCGATTGTGCCCTAGTTTAAGGCAATCATGCGGCGATGCCAGTGGCTACGCGGTGCAATTGGCATCGATATCGAGCGGTTTTGCCCGATTCACCCTGCTGCGCCATCGCCCCGATCGTCCGGCAGGGGCGCTAGATCGCGCTTGCGCCCGCCAAATGCGCGCATCCCGATGAAAATCCCCGCACCGGCGAGCAAGGCAAAGGGAAAGCCCCAGAGGAGCAACGTCCAACCCTCCAGGGGCGGACGGAAGGAGACGTACTGCCCGAAACGGGACACGAAGAACTCGCGAACCTGCGTATCGCTCGCCCCCTTCGCGATCTCCTCGCGTATACGCTTGCGCGCATCGACAGCCATGTCGGCTGTGGATTGGGAAACCGGTTCGTTTTCGCAGACGGTGCATCGCAATTCGCGCATCAGCCCCTGCGCCCTCGTTTCCAGCGCCGGATCAGGCAACGGCGCTTCGGCGGGCGCGGCTGGCTGGGCCGCCTGCAGGATCAGCGCAATGAGCGGCGCGATCATGCCGGAACGCTCGCCGGGGCAGGTGGCGATTCGACGGCGGCCTCGGTTTCAGGAGCTGTCGCCGGAGAGCGCCGCCGCACGCGCGCTGCAAGCGACAGGAAGCCGCCGAGCGCAATCAAACCTGCCCCGCCGAACACCCAGTCGATCAAGGGATGATAAGCAATACGGATGCGCCAGGCCGCCGGGTCTTCCCGTAACTGGTCGCCCAGCGCCACATAAACGTCGCCGCCAAGCGTCTTGCGGATCGCGACTTCAGTCGTGCTGGTCCGCGCGACCTGGAATGTGCGCGTCTCGGGCTGGATGACTTCCTTCCTGCCGTCATGCGTCACAAGGATGTTTGCGCGCAGGGCTGAATAGTTGGGGCCTTCGACCTCTTCCAGATTCTGGAACTGGAACGTCCAGCCGGCCATCTCGGCAATCTCGCCAGGACGCAGGGGGAAAGTCTGCTCCGTCCGGGTTGCCGTTTCCACGGTGGCGCCAATGACGAACAGACCCATGCCGATGTGGGCAATCGCCATGCCCCATACGGTCAGCGGGAGCCGCAAGAAACGCCCGAACCCGCCTGGTCCGACGCGGCGGACAACGTCCATCCCGACGCCGACAACAACCCACACGCCAACCAGAACGCCAAAGCCAAGCCAGATGCCCCAGCCTCCCATCGCAAGCGCCACAATCGCAGCAACGACCGCCACCGCCGCTGCAGGCATCAACCATTTAATCAGGGGACCAAGCTCGGCTTTGCGCCACGGCGCAGCCTGAGCAAACGGCATGAACAGCAGCAGCATCGCAATCATCGGCGCAAGCGTAAGCTGGAAATACGGCTCGCCGATTGAAAGCGAAGCCGCCTCGCGCGAGATGATGCCGGACTCCCCCAGCCACTGCAGGATCATCGGCGTCACCGTGCCGACCAGCACAAGGGCCGCCGCGACCGCAAGGAACAGGTTGTTCAGAACCAGCGCGCCTTCGCGGCTGACAGGATCAAACTCCGGCCCGGCCCTCAGCGTCGGCGCACGCCACGCAAACAGGGCCAGCGCAGCGCCGCCCGCGACACTCAGCCCGAACAGCAGGACAAGCCCGCGCGTCGGATCGGTCGCAAAGGCATGCACGGACGTCATCACGCCCGAGCGCACCAGGAATGTGCCCAGCAGTGCGAGAATGAAAGTCAGCACCGACAGGAAGACCGTCCACGACGCCATACCGCCTCGCTTCTCCGTGACGATCAGCGAATGGACCAACGCCGCACTGACGAGCCACGGCATGAAAGATGCGTTTTCGACCGGATCCCAGAACCACCAGCCGCCCCAGCCGAGTTCGTAGTAGGCCCAGATGGCGCCCAGCGCGATCCCTACGGTCAGCGAGCTCCAGGCGAACAGCGCCCAAGGCCGCGTACGGCGCGCCCACTCCTGGTCGATCTGTCCATTAATGAGGCCAGACGCCGCCAGCGAGAACACGAACGACATGCCGACATAGCCGAGATACAGAGCCGGCGGATGCAGTGCGACCGCCGGGTCCTGCAGCAGCGGGTTCATCCCGCCGCCATCGAACGGCGGATCGATCAGCCGCGTGAACGGACTGGACGCAAAAAGCAGGTAGGCGAAAAACCCCGTGGTCAACAGGCCTTGCACGCCCAGCGCCTTGTCGCGCAGCGGACCCGCGCGCATGAACACGGAAGCGGCGGCGCCATACCCCGCCATCACCATGCACCACAGCAGCATGGAGCCTTCATGGTTCCCCCACGCGCCGGCGATCCGATAGACCAGCGGCTTCAGCGTGTGGGAGTTCTCAGCGACCAGTGCGACCGAGAAGTCCAGCTGCACAAAGCTGATGATCAGAGTCAGCATGGCCAGTACGGAAAAAATCCCGCAGGCAAAGGCCAGCCGCCGCGGCGCCTCTCCGCCGGACGTAAGGCCAAGCGCACTCTGCCCAATGGCAGCCGCGAGCGCCAGGAAGGCGAGGAGGTGACCGAGTTCGGCGATCAAGTGGTGGGCTCTCTGTAGGTCGACCCGCCTTCGGAATCCGAAGCCCGTTTCAGCGCGTCATACGCTTCCTTCGGCATGTAGTTCTCGTCGTGCTTGGCGAGCACCCGGTCTGCCACCAGGACGCCGTTCGCATTGAACTTGCCCTCGGCCACGACACCTTTGCCTTCCACCACCATGTCCGGCGGGATGCCTTCGAACTGCACCGGCACGGTGTGCTTGCCATCGGTGATCGTGAAGGTCAGCAGCTTGCCGCCCTCTTCGTGCTTCTGGCTGCCGACCTCGATCAGCCCGCCAACGCGCAGCGCTTGCGTGAAGGCCGACGGACCTTTCGCGGCAATGTCGGATGGCGACTGGAAGAACGCGACCGCGCCCTGAAGCCCGACAACTGCGAGCGCGACTGCGCCAGTAACCAGAACAGCGGCCGCCCCGATGAGCCAGAGCCTCTGTGAACGCTTGCGCATGAAAGATGTCTCCCGATCGACTGGCCCCAGCCGAACAGCCAGCAGACTATATGAGCCGACGCGTCATCGCGCCAGCGACACGATGGCGCGAGATTTGGTCACTTTTAAGCTGGGATTCAGGGGGGTGACTGTCCGGTTGTTGGCGGGTCGATGCCAAACATCTGCCGCAACGCAGCAAACATACCGCGCTCTGGCCCCTCGGCTGGCGCACGCTTGTCGATATCGGCCCAGAGCGCTTCAGCTTCTGCCTTCTGGCCCTGCAGCCAGAGCCCGATACCGGCGAGATAGCCATAGCGAAACCGGTCCGGATTCGCCTGGAAGGCGGCCTGATACAGCCGCGTTGTCCGCGCATCGACCTCGCCCGTCGTCTTGAACCGCAGGTCCGCGAGTTCGGCAATCACCTCGGGATTGCTCGGGTCGCGACGCAGCGACTCGGTGAAAGCCTCTTCCGCCTTGAGCAGACTTTCCTGCATGACCGCCGCCTGCGCGGCCGCCGCAGGCTCATCTCCGCCCTGAACCAGCCGCATGCCTTCCGCCTGCGCCCTCTGGGCCAGGCTCTCGTACATCCGCGCAATCATCAGGTGCGGCGTGGGATCGGTCGGCTGTTCGCGCGCGCGGCGCTCCGCGATCGCGATCGCCTCCTTCTCGTTCAGCCGCTCTGGCGAAGTCCGGATCATCTGCTCGATCTCGGCGAGCCGGACCTCCAGCGGCCGGTCACTCATGCCGGGCTGGCCGACGAACCAGTAGACGCCGACACCCGCCAAGCCCAACCCGAGTACGGCAAGGCGCGTCGGCATGGACTTGGCGACCAGCCACGTCCCGCCCGCGACAAACACGACGGCAACGAGAATAAGCCAGATCAAAGCGGCGCCGCCGGCAAAACGAGTCGCGCCCGCAGCCCGCCGATGGGACTGTCCTCCAGATGGAGGCGGCCGCCGTAAATGTCAGCGAGTTCGCTCACGATCGAAAGTCCCAGACCAGTTCCCGGCTCGGATTCGTCCAGCCGCTTGCCGCGTTCCAGCGCCTTTACGCGATGTTCGGCAGGAAGGCCCGGACCATCATCGTCCACCTTCACTTCCATGCCGTCATCGTTCCGGGTCACCGTCACGTTCACCCGGGACTTGCACCATTTGGCAGCGTTCTCCAACAGGTTCCCAACAAGTTCATCGAAGTCGCCACGCTCGCCGCGAAACACCGCCTTGGGATCAACATCCACGTCGATCGCAACGCCTTTCTCGCGGTGCAACCGCTCCAGCATCCGGGCGATTCCCTCAACCGGCTCCTTCACCTCTGTCCTGACACCCAGCACCTCCGCCTGCGCAGCCGCCTGAGCGCGCTTCAGGTAGCTGTTCACATTGCTGGTCATCGCCTCGGTCTGGCGTCGGACAAGGTCGGACAGCTTGTCGCTCCCCTTGGCCTCGTTCTTCAGCACCGCCAGAGGCGTCTTCAGCGCATGCGCGAGGTTGCCCACATGCGTCCGCGCCCGATCGACCACATTCCGGTTATGCGTGATCAGCGTGTTGATCTCCCGCACCAACGGCGACAGCTCGCTGGGATACTCGCCATCCAGCTTGTCCCTGCGTCCCGCCCGGACATCGCCCAGCTTGTCCTCGATCTCGTGCAGCGGACGCAGGCCATAGCGGATCAGCACCAGCACACCGCCGATCAGACCAACAGCCAGTACGCCCAGCGCAATGCCGAGTCGAAGCGTGAAGCTTCCGACGGATGCATCGGCGCTCGTGCGGTCGATCGCGGCATACAGCAACAGCGGCTCCGGCCGGTCCGGAAAAGTAACAGCTTGCAGTCCGACGCGCATCTGCTTGTCGTCGGGCCCCGGCGCATCAAGATGGAGCACGGCGCCTCTCTGCTTCAGAGCTTCAGCGCGAACATCCGCACCAACGCCGGCATCTTCATCGAAGAAACTTGGCGACTTCCTCGTCCGCACGACTTCATTTTCAGCGCTCAGATCGATGAAGGCCCAGTAACGGCCCAGTAAGGGAAGGCTGAAGCGCTCGTCGCGCGGCAGTTTCGCGTCATCGACCTCGATCTGCCCTTGTTCGGAGTTGACCGCTCCCGCCAGCGTTCGCAGCGTGTCGTCGAGCGACAGGTCAAGCTGCTGGTCAGTCTCGGTGCGATAGAACGCCTGTAGCGACCATCCCGCGATCATCAGCACGAACGCGCTCCAGATCGCCGCAGCAACAAGCATGCGCCGCGCGATCGAGCCGCGCACACGCGCTCCGTCGCTCTCGGCGCCTGCCGTTTCAGCCATGCTAGTCGACGATCTTTTCCGCTACCGGGTCGATCAACCGATACCCGAGCCCGCGTTCCGTCAAGATGCGGTTGGAGCCGATCTTGCGGCGTAGACGACCAACGAACACCTCGATCGTGTTCGAATCGCGATCAAAATCCTGATCGTAGATATGCTCGACCAGCTCCGTCCGCGGTACGACGCGACCCTGATGGTGCATCAGGTAAGACAGCACGCGATACTCATGCGCCGTCAGCTTGATCGGCTCACCATTCACGGACGCCCGCGCCGCACGCGTATCGACGCGCAGATCGCCGCACTCCAGCGCCGCGCTGGCATGACCCGCCGCGCGCCGCATCAGCGCGCGCAGGCGCGCGAGCAGTTCTTCCGTCACAAACGGCTTGGTCAGGTAATCGTCCGCGCCGGCGTCGAAGCCCGCAACCTTCTCGCTCCAGCGATCGCGAGCCGTGAGAATGAGAACCGGCATGTCCTTGCCGCTTGTCCGCCACTTCTCGAGCACGCGCACGCCGTCCATCTTCGGCAGGCCGAGATCCAGCACCGCGGCGTCATAAGGCTCGGTCTCGCCGAGGAAGTGTCCTTCCTCGCCGTCCGGCGCCAGGTCAACGGCATAGCCCGCCTGCGACAGCGCTTCACTGAGCTGCCGGCCCAGATCGGGATCGTCTTCGACAACAAGAACTCTCATGGTTGATGCAGCCCTTACTCTTCTCGTCCTGTCGACGCATTGACGCGCAGGTTGAGGCGACGACCATCTTCCGTCATCCACGCAATCGTGTAGTACCCGCCGGACTTCCGCGCATCGAGATGCTGACCGCCATACTTCGAGCGGAGATCGCGAAGCACATCGCTCAGCGAAACCTCGCGCTGCCGCTCGCTGCGATCGTCGCGAGGACGATCCCAGGAGTCGCCGCGCTGAAACGGATTGTCGAACGGCTGATCGCGATCGCTACCACGCTGGGCGTGGGCGGGCGAAATCGCCGCGCTCGCCATCAGCACGGCAGCCATCAAGGGAATCAGGGCTCTTCGCAACATGGGAACAGGTCTAGTCCCGCCTCCGTGAACCCCGTCTGAACAGGTGCGGGCCACGCCAAAACGACGCAGTTTCCACTGCATTTTACAGACAATGCCAGCTTTCATCGCTGCACGTCGGTCTTGCGTCCAGACCAGTTGCGAATGAATTCCTTAAGCTCCGGATCTTCCTTGCGCGGCAGCACTATCATGAGCCTGACAAGGAGGTCGCCCGGCGTGGGCCGCGTCTGCACGCCCTTGCCGCGAAGCTTCAGAAGATCGCCAGAACTCGCGCCCGGCGGCACCGACATGGTTACC
>CAIKXW010000030.1 GCA_903831485.1 uncultured Alphaproteobacteria bacterium
AGCATTGCCTGCCAGTCCATGCCAGGATGAAACGTCCACGAGCGGCGAGCCGGGCCGCGGCGTCCCATAGGGGATGGCGCCGGCAGGCGGCGGCGTGAAGCTGGCTGTGGCCATGCCGGCCCTGGCGAATACGTTGTTGCCGACGTACTGCTCGTAGGTCGCGCCGGATGCGCGCGCGATGATCTCTCCCAGCACCACGTAGCATCCATTGCAGTACTGTTCGCGCTCACCCGGCGCAAAAACCGGAGGCCTGGACGCGACGAGGCCGAAATAGACGGCGTTTGACGTGAGGCTGGCCTTCGGCATGTCCATAAAGGCGGGGCCCACGAAGTCGGCGACGCCGCCACGATGGCCGAGAAGTTGGTCGATTGTCGCCGACCGCGTTTCCGGCTGCGGATAGTCGGGCAACCACTGGCCGACCGTGTCCGTGAGCTTAAGCTTGCCCGCTTCGACGAGCTGCATGATGGCGACGTGCGTGATCGCCTTGCCGATGGAGCCGAAGTTGAAGGTGGTGGCAGGCGTGACTGCTGCCCTGGAGTCGCGCTTGGCAAGGCCGTGCGCGGCGCTGAACACCTCCCTGCCCTCGCGTGCGACCAGGACGACGCCGCTGAAGCCATCGCGGAGGGCGATGTCGTCCAGCCACGCGCCGAGGCCGGTCTCGATCTCGGCGTCGGTCATGGCAGAGGTGATCGGAGGCGGCGGCAGCGGGGGACCGCCGCCCGGCCCGGGGCCGGGTTGGGCGAATGAGGGAGGCGCCGCGGTGCAGAGGAAGGCGAGCGAGGCGATCAGCGGTTTCAGTCGGCGCATGTGATTCTCCCTGCGGGTCTTCTTCAGAAGCGGACGCGGACGGCGGCTCAAGGAGATTGGCGCCCGGACACTGCCAAATCACCGTCGGGACAGATCAGGTTTGCGGCCCTCGCTTCAGGCTGCGTAGCTTGACCCCCAGGATGAGCGCCGCGAGCGCAAGCGTGATCGCGTTGGCGATCGTGATCGACCACTGCACCGTGATGATCCCATAAGCGAGCCAGAGCGCCACGCCCGCCGTGAACAACGCATACATCGTGAGCGAAATTGCTGCTGTTTCGCGGGTGCGAAGGACCTTGAAGGCCTGCGGAACAAAAGCGGCCGTCGTGAGCAGCGCGGCGACAGCGCCGATAATTTCTGCGAGATTCATCGCTTACGCCCCGTCGCCCTGATCAGTATCGCGCCTCTGACGCGGATCGGGCTATATCACGGTCCATGAAGCCTGCACCTTCGACCTGTCCCGCGACACGATGACCCCTGATACAAGCTCAGGGGACAAAAGGTCTGGGGACGCCGCCGCCGTCGATGTATCCGCGCAGGGATACCGGCGCTTCGTGGGCATGCGGCGGCTGGCCAACGGCATGCTGCTCGCCATCATGGCGCTGTTCGTGTTCTCGCACATGTGGGAGCCGCCGGGCCAGGACTGGGACATTCACTGGCGATTCCTGCGCGCCTTCGCTGAGGCGGCGATGGTGGGGGGGCTCGCAGACTGGTTTGCCGTGACCGCGATCTTCCGGCATCCGCTGGGCATTCCGATCCCGCACACGGCTGTGATCCCGAAGAACCAGGATCGGATCGCGGAGGCGGTGGGGCGTTTCATCGCCGACAACTTCCTGAAGCCGGAGCTGGTGGCCGAGCGGGTGAAGGACAAGGATCTTTCAGAAGCGCTGGGAACATGGCTGGCCGAGCCGACGCAATCGACAGCGTTGGCGGGCGGGCTCGTGTCTGCTGTGCCTGCCCTGCTGGATGCACTGGATGACGAAACGGTGGCGGCGTTCCTGCGCGAACAGGCGGCAGAGGCTGCCGAGGGCGCGAGCGTTGCGCCGGCCTTCGGGTCGGTGCTTGAGGCGCTCGCGGAACAGGGTAGGCACCAGGCCATCCTCGATGCACTGCTGAAGCAGGGCTATCGCCTGCTGGAAAGCAATCAGGACATGATCCGCGATCGCATTCGCGGGCGGTCTGGATGGCTGATGCGGTTTGTCAGCGCCGACAAGAAAGTGGCGGACACCGTCATCGATGCAGTGAGCGATCTTCTGCACGAGGTGGCGTCCAACCGCGACCATCCGGTGCGCGAGCAGCTCAACCAGATGGTAGCGGAGTTTGCCGACGATCTACGGCGCGATCCGGAGTTGCAGGCGCGGGTCGGGTCGTGGCTGCAGGATGCGGCGAAGCATCCGTCGGTTGCGGGCGCCGTCGAAGCTGGCTGGGTTGAGTTCAAGGCGGCGCTCCGACGCGACTGCGCGAGTCCCGACGGACGCCTGCGGGCGTGGATGCAGAACGCGCTGACAAATATGGGCGCCGGATTGCTGCGCGAGAAGCATGTGCGCGAGGCGCTGAATGTGCGGTTGCGCGGACTGTTGGTGCAGCTTGCGGCGCGGCATGGCGAGGACGTTGCGCGGCTGGTGTCGGAGACGATACGGAAGTGGGACTCGCAGACCATTGTCGACAAGCTGGAGATCAATGTCGGGCGCGACCTGCAGTATATTCGTCTCAACGGGACGATCATCGGCGGGTTGGTCGGCCTCGTGCTTCATGCGGGGGCGGAGGTGCTGTAGGCCTCACGCGGTCGGCGCCAACGCTTTCAGGGCCGCGCGGATCAGCGTGGACTCGGTTGCATCCTCACCAACCTCCCGTGCCGCCTGCGCGACGACGCGGCCAGCGTCGGTCTGCGAGTAACCGAGATTGACCAGCGCGGAGACGGCGGCGGCGCGCGCGCCGGAGAGCGGCTGAGCGGTCGTTGCAGCGGCGAGGGCGAGGCCGGGGGCGAACAGGCCAATTGGCGGCGGCTTGCCCTTGAACTCGGTGACGATACGTTCGGCGAGTTTCTTGCCGACGCCGTTGGCGCGCGAGATGGCGGCCGTGTCGTTGAGCGCGATGGCGTCCATCAGCTGCGCTGTCGTCAGCGTGTCGAGGATAGCGAGCGCCGTCTTGGCGCCAACGCCGGGCGCGGACTGGAGGCGGGAGAACCAGGCGCGCTCTTCTCCGCTGACGAAGGCGAAGAGTCGGATGGCGCTTTCCGACATCTGGGTTTCGACATGGAGTTCTGCAACCTCGCCGACCGACAGTCTCGCGAGAGAGCGCGAGCCGGCGTGGACGAGATAGCCGACGCCCTGCACGTCGATCAGCGCCTGCCCTTCGCCGACCGCGGCGATCGTGCCTCGCAACCGGCCGATCATGCCTGTCGCCTCTCACCGGCCACGGGGCGATGATGCGCGCCGCAGATGGCGACGGCGAGTGCGTCGGCTGCGTCAGCGGCGACATCGCCCGCTTTGGGAAGCAGGCGGCGCACCATGAACGCGACCTGCGCCTTGTCCGCCGCGCCTGTGCCGACGATCGCCTGCTTCACTTTCCGCGTCGCGAACTCGTGGACCTTGAGGCCGGCGCCGGCGAGCGTCGCCATCGCGGCGCCGCGGGCCTGGCCGAGCAACAGCGTCGACTTCGGGTTGACGTTGACGAACGTCTCTTCGACGGCGGCTTCGTCGGGTGTGTGTGTTGCAATCACGTCACGCAGTTCAGCGCAAAGTATGGCTAGGCGGTCGGCCATGTCGGCGTGAGGATCGGGATTGATCACGCCGTGGGCGATCCAGCCGAGGCGCGGACCGTCGAGCGTGATGACGCCCCAGCCGGTGTGGCGGAGGCCGGGGTCGATGCCGAGGATTCGAATCATCTGAACCATTCCGTCATTGTCACAAGTC
>CAIKXW010000031.1 GCA_903831485.1 uncultured Alphaproteobacteria bacterium
GCTAGCCGCGACTTGCCATGCCCGTCCAGAGTACGCCCGTCCAGAATGGCCGGGGAAGGACATGCTTAACGGAGCGGGACCGTTGGAGCGGTTTGGCACTTGCTGATGGGCGCGGCATGCGTTCTGGCCGAAAACGGCGACTAGGCTGATGGCAGTCTGACGCAGGTGACGGTCAAGGGGCCGCCGCGCCCGCTGGCGACCGGCATGCGGCTTGCGGAGTGATCCAACAAGACACGACTCTGGAGTCGGCAATGCTGGGCAGGAAGCAGTCACCTCTCTCCGCAGCGCTATCGGCGCGCATGCAGCGCATTGCCGAGACGCAGGCCTACGCACCGGTCCGCCCGGCCGACCAGAAGTTTGGCAAGCGGGCAATCCGTGCCGATGCGTGGCGTCCCGCGACAATCAGCTTCCAGACCGGCGAGCGTTTTGAAGTAGTCGTGAAGAACATCAGCGACACCGGCGCCCGGATCGAGTTCGTCCGCAGCACCTACCTGCCGGACCGCGTCAGCCTGACCGCGCAGGGCACGAGCCGCTGGGCTTACGTCACATGGCAGACATGGGGCATGGCCGGGCTTCAGTTTGTGGGCGCGGCGAAAGCCTAGGCTCGCGGCGCGTAGAGGCGCACTGTCACGCCATCCGTCTCGACATCTTCGCGCGCCCGCGTCCCGCCCTTTCGCGCAACTGCCGCGAGGCAGCGCGGGTAGAGCAGGTGCTCGGCCTTGAGGACGCGCGCGGCGAGCGTCTCCGGCGTATCGCCCGGCATCACATCGATCTCGGCTGAGCCAATGACGGGGCCCTCATCCACGCCGGCCGTAACCTGATGCACCGTGCAACCATGCACGGCGTCGCCTGCGTCGAGGCAGCGCTGGTGCGTGTCCACGCCCGGATAGAGCGGCAGGAGCGACGGGTGGATGTTGATCAGCCGCCCGGCCCATGCGTTCACGAACCACGGCGTGAGCACGCGCATGAAGCCGGCGAGGGCGACGAGTTCGACTCCCGCATTGCGCAGCTCGGCATCTACAGCCCGCTCGAAAGCCTCGCGGTCCTTGCCGTAGGTCCTGTGGTCGATGGCGGCGGTAGGCGCGCCATAGCTGCGCGCCTTGTCGAGCCCGCCGGCATCGGGGCGATTGGAGAGCACAAGCACCGGCTCGCACGGCCACGCCGGATCAAGCGCAGCCTCGAGCAGCGCCTCCATGTTCGAGCCGCGGCCTGAGATGAGAATGCCCAGCCGCTTCCGCGTCACGCTGCGCCAAGCTCGCCGATCACGAACGGCTCTTCGCCCTGGTCGATCAGGCGCTCCATCAACGGCTGCGCCACGACGGGATCGACCGCCATCACGATGCCGACGCCGCAATTGAAGGTGCGGCGCATCTCTTCGTGCGAGACGGAGCCTGCACGCTGCAGCCAGTCGAACACGGGCGGCAGTGTCCACGCCTTGTCATCGATCTTCGCGACGAGATGATCGGGCAACATGCGCGGCGTGTTCTCGGTCAGGCCGCCGCCGGTAATGTGGGCGAGGCCCTTGATGCGCTTGTTGCGGATCAAAGGAAGAAGCGACTTCACATAGATCCGCGTGGGCGCCAGCAGCGCTTCGCCGAGCTTCTTCTTCTCATCGAATGGCGCGCAGTCTTCCCACGCCAGCCCGGTGCGCTCGACAATGCGGCGGATCAGCGAATATCCGTTGGAGTGCGGACCGGAGGAGGCCAGCGCCACCAGCACGTCGCCCGGCTTCATGTCGTCCGTCTTCGGAAGGATGTCGGGTCGCTCCACTGCGCCGACCACGAATCCTGCAAGGTCATAGTGGCCCGGCGCATACATTCCCGGCATTTCCGCCGTTTCGCCGCCAACCAGCGTGCAGCCGGCCTGCCGGCAGCCCTCGGCGATGCCTGTGATGACTTTGGCGCCCGTGCCGGCGTCAAGCTTTCCGGTGGCGAAATAGTCGAGGAAGAAAAGCGGTTCCGCGCCCTGCGCCAGCACGTCATTGGCGCACATGGCGACGAGGTCGATGCCGATCGTTTCGTGCCGGTTGGTGGCGAAGGCCAGCATCAGCTTGGTGCCGACACCATCTGTCCCCGAAACGAGCACCGGATCCTTGAACCCCGCGGCCTTCAGGTCGAACAGCCCGCCGAAACCGCCGAGCGCGCCGTCAGCGCCGGGACGACGGGTTGAAGCCGCCAGCGGCTTGATGGCGTCCACCAGCGCATCGCCCGCGTCGATGTCGACGCCAGCATCGCGATAGGTCAGGGGCTTTGTGGAATCTTCACCGCTCATGCGCGGGCACTAACACGATCCGTGGAGTTATCGCCAGCATGACAAAGCGATCATGCACAACCTGCCTTTAAGTTGCCGGAAGGCGCTGATACGACTGCCTCCCATGAGGAAAATCGCCAGATTCGTTGCAGTTCTTGCCGTGTCGCTTGCCGCAGCGGGGACCGCGTTCGCCCAGAATCCCGTCTACCGGGTAAAGGACCTGGTGGTGGATGGTGTGGCGCCGTCTGCCGCCGATGCTGGCCTGCAGGGCAGGAATGCGGCGCGCCTTTCGGGCGCCCAGCGATTGATCAACCGCCTGACCCTGCCGGAAGA
>CAIKXW010000032.1 GCA_903831485.1 uncultured Alphaproteobacteria bacterium
CCTTCCGGCAGCTGAACCTCTGGGTCTTCCTGCAGCCGGTAGAGGCGCGTGTCGACATCGATGACGAGGGCGACATCCCGGCCGGAGCGGAGCGCCCTGGCCTGCGCCTCGCGAAGGTTGAGCGCCAGCTCCTGTGCCGCAGCATCAAAGCGAAAGCCGACGCTGGATCGGCCGAACGCTGCGCCGACGAGCGCCACGGACAGCGCAAGGATTGCGAGTGCAATCATGATCTCGAGCAGGGAAAATCCCGCTTCGCCCCGTCTTGCGGCGTCCTTCCTGTCTGTCGCCGGCTTGATCATCGCGCCCTCAGATCGCCAGATCATTGACGCTCAGGATCGCGCTGAGGAGCGACAGAACGACGCCGCCAACCAGCACGCCGAGAATGATCGTCAGTGCAGGGGTTGCGACCACGAGCAGCTGTTTCACGTCACGCTGGGCGGCCTCTTCCATCACGCGCGCGCCGTGGCGGAGCATCTTCGCAAGACTGCCGGACCGTTCACCAACGGCTGCAAGTTGCCCGGCCAGCGGCGGAAACACCTTCGACTTCGCCAACAGGTCTCCAAGCCGTTCGCCCAGCCGCACGCGGCTTGTGATCGTGGCGATCTCCTTTGCCACCACCGGATTGCCCGTTCCCTGCCGGGCGATCTCCAACGCGTTCACGACGCTGACCCCGTTGTCGAGCAGCGCCGCGAGTGAATGGAGGAAGCGCGATGTCTCCGTGGTCGTGACGATGGGGCCGATGAACGGCGCCTTGATCGCAAGCCGGGCGAGACTGGCGCGGCCGGCAGGCGTCCGGAAGCTGGAAATCGTCATTAGCAGAAGCAGACTGAGACCGAGGACGCCGATCCACCAATAGGTGCGCAAGGCCTCGGATGCGCCAATCAGGATCCTGGCCGACAGCGGCGTGCGATCGCCAGCTCCGGCGAACACGGGCGTCAGGGCGGGCGCAACCACAGTCAGCACGAGCACGAGCGACGCGAGGGCGGTAATGCCAAGAACCGCCGGATAGATCAGCGCCGAACGAAGGGCGTCCTGCGTGCGCAGCTGCATCTCGAAGCCATCTGCGAGGCGGTGAAAGACCGGCGCCAGTGCGCCGCCCGCTTCGCCCGCCGCGATCAGGCCGATCATCACTTCCGGCACCTTTTCCGGATAGGTTTGCAGGGCGGCGGACAGCGTCGAGCCGCCCATCACCGCCTTGCGCAGGCTGGCAGCCATTTCGGCGGCCTTCTTGTTCGTGTCGCGTGTCAGCAGTTGCAGCGCATCGTCGATCGGCAGGTCGCTCTCGACCATGGTCGCCATCTGGCGGCAGAAAGCGGCCAGCGTCTTGAGCGACATCTTGCTGCGACGGCCGTCGCGCCGCCTTGCGCCCTCGTTGATCTCGAACGCGACCAGGCCACGCGCCGAAAGCTGGCGCACGGCGTCTGCGCGGTTCGGCGCGACGACGTGATCGGCGACGAGAGCGCCGTCCTTCGCGAAGGCCTTGAAACTGTAGTCCGGCATCAGTCCAGCCCCGCCACCCGAATGACATCGTCCAGCGAGGTGAGACCCTCAGCGGCGCGGCGCAGGCCATCGGCCAGCAGCGGGACCATGCCTTCATCGATCGCCTTGTTGCGAATGTCGCGCTCCGGCGCCCGGCGCAGGATCAGGTCACGCATGGTGTCGGAGATCATCATGATCTCGGCGATGCTGGCCCGGCCGCGATAACCGGTGCCGCGGCAGGCGCTGCAGCCCTTGGGCTTGCGGTAGTGCGCGTCACTGGCGGACTTCGCGCCGGGCAGGTTCGCCAGCAGCGCTGCGGAGGGTCGATACGGCTCGGCGCAGGTGGGGCAGAGATTACGCACGAGGCGCTGGGCGGAGATGGAGCTGACCGTCGAGGCGATCAGATACTCTGGCACGCCCATCTCCATCAGGCGCGTGACGGTGGCGGGTGCATTGTTGGTGTGAAGCGTTGACAGCACCTGGTGACCGGTCAGCGCCGCCTCGATGGCGATCGTGGCGGTTTCCTTGTCTCGGATCTCGCCGATCATCAGCACGTCGGGGTCCTGCCGCAGGATGGAGCGCAGCGCCTTGGCGAAGGTGAGGTCGATCGTCGGTCGCACCTGGATCTGGGAGACGCCGTCGATCTGGTATTCGATTGGATCTTCCACCGAAACGAATTTCATTTCCGGCGTCAGGATATCGCGCAGGGCCGAATAGAGCGTCGTCGTCTTGCCTGAGCCTGTGGGGCCGGTAACGAGCGTCACCCCATTCGGTCGGCGGATCGAGCGGCGGATTTTCTCGACTGTGTCAGGCGACAGGCCAAGAACATCGAGCGACAACACGGCAGCTGACTTGTCGAGCAGGCGGAGCACGGCGCCTTCGCCATGCAGGGTCGGCGAGGTTGCGATGCGCAGGTCGATCTCGCGGCCCTGAATTGTGATGCGCGTCCGGCCGTCCTGTGGCAGGCGGCGTTCGGCGATGTCGAGCTTGGCGAGAATCTTGATCCGCGAGGTGGTCGCTTCCGTCAGGCTGGCGTCAGGCGGCGGGATTTCGCGCAGATGGCCATCGACGCGAAGGCGGACGCGCATGCCGCGCGCGCCCGGCTCGAGATGGATGTCGGAGGCGCCGGCCGCGACCGCGCTCTCGAACATCTGGTCGACCCAGCGGATGACCGGCGCCCCGCCGGCAAGGTCGCGCAGCCGCTGGAGGTCTGAATCTGCGCCGGTTTCGGCGACAGAGACGTCCCGCTGCTGCCTTGGCGCCACGGCTGTGCCGACAAGCCAGACGTCGATGTCGCCGCCGACGCCGACCGCTGGCCTTACACGCAGCCCGGTCTTGAGCGCGACAGCCGCAAGGGCCTCGGCGTTGAAAGGGTCCGCCATGACAAGCTGGACTGAGCCATCCTCCATGCGCAGCGGCGCAATGCGCTGGGCGCGGAGATAGTCGGTCTGCAGAAGGCCGTTGAATGGGGCGCTCGCGGGGAAATCATCGCGCGCGACAAGGGGAAGATCGCAGGCCACCGAAAGCGCCTCGGCGAGGTGCTGCTCGTTGACCAGACCCAGCTTCAGCAGGAGCTGGTCCATCCGTTCGGACGAATGCTGCGCCATCGCGACGGCGCGGGCGTGCTTTTCCTGAGGGAGAAGTCCGTTGGCGATCAGCCAGCTGACTGCGTCCGCCACCTGCTGGTCTGAACGATCCTTGCTCGTCACTGTCGCCTGTGCCTCCCGGCCGACGCAATTATAGGCGCATGGACCGGGATTCAGCCAGCAAGTTCAAGGCCAGATGCACACGCGGTAAATAGTGCTGGAACATTTCTTGCGCTGTGTCCGTGGCCGGCGCTGAATGCCGGGTGGTCTGGTCGGGGAGTTTGCCAGTGTCGGTTACCGATGAAGGTGATCGCGGGTTGGGTCGCGCAAGCGAAGAGGATGCCGCTTCAGGC
>CAIKXW010000033.1 GCA_903831485.1 uncultured Alphaproteobacteria bacterium
CCATGGCGAATGGCCCGCGCACACGGCGCCCAAGGACCGCGTCGCCTACGACATGCCCACCATCGTGAAATGGCTCGAGGTCTTCACGAAACGCTTCTTCCTCACAAGCCAGTTCAAGCGCTCGGCGGTTCCCAACGGCCCGAAAGTCACGTCAGGCGGGGCCCTGTCGCCCCGCGGCGACTGGCGCATGCCCTCCGATTCCAGCGCCGCGCCATGGCTGGAAGATATCGCCCGCCTCAAGGCGCAGCTGGGCCTCAAGGCCTGACAGCCGCAAATCTTGCCTTTTGCCCCGGGGTGATCCATGAGGAGCCCCATTGCACTCGTAGCTCAGCTGGATAGAGCGCTGCCCTCCGAAGGCAGAGGTCACAGGTTCGACTCCTGTCGAGTGCGCCAGATCTGATGCTTCATTTCGCCCAATATGCCCGGAACCGTTTGCAGGCTGTGGCCCTTGCCGCCGCCGCGATGGCGCTAGCTGCATGCGGACAGGATGCGGCCGGACGGGAAGCGGGCCCCGCCGCAACGCCGGCCCTCTGGCGCGTCGCGGACGCCGACACCACCGTCTACCTGTTCGGCTCGATCCACATGCTGCCGCCCGGAGCCAGCTGGCGATCTGGAGCAGTCGACCGGGCGCTCGCGGAGGCGCCCGTGGTCTATTTCGAGGCCGACGTGCTGGGCGATCCCGCCGGGATGATGTCGCTAGTCGAGCAGCTTGGGCGCCTGCCCCAATCGCAGACGCTGTCAGCGCAACTGTCGCCTGACCAGTCGCTGGCGCTCGGCGGTGTTGCCGCCCGGCTCGGCCTGTCGCGACCTGCCCTCGACACGATGCAACCCTGGTATGCCGCCGTCGTCATCTCGGACGCCGCCATCCGGGCAGCGGGCTATGGGTCGGAGGCCGGCGTCGACACGCAACTCCGTCAGGACGCGACCGGCGCCGGCAAACAGCTGCGCTTTCTCGAAACCGTGGAACAGCAACTGTCGGCGCTGGCCACCCTGCCGGTGGACGTGCAACTCGCCTATCTCGGTCTCACGCTCGATGAGGCCGACAACGTCAAGCAGCTCCTGGCTCGCATGGTCGAGGCCTGGCGGAGCGGCGATGTGGACACCCTCGCCCGCGCGCTCATAGCCGAAGACATGGCGCGCCTGCCGGCGCTGGAAGAAGCCCTTCTGACACGCCGCAACGCAAACTGGAGCAACCGGATCGACGCGCTGCTGGAGGCGGAACCAGGCACGTTCTTCATGACGGTCGGCGCCGCTCATCTGATCGGCGATGGCAGCGTCCAGACGGAACTCGCCGCACACGGGCACATCGCCGAACGGCTTCAGTGAGCTGATCGCAGGCGCACAGCAATCGTGCCGGTCTCGCACATGGCTCAAGAAAAGCGCCCCGCGCCGGACGTGGCTTGCCCGCCTTAACCAATAAACCCGTCGCGCAGCACGCGAATTGCCGCACAGCAACGCACCCTGCCGCCGAGCCATCCGGCCCTGTCCTTGCTCACCCTTACGTCAAACTGACGAGCTGGAGCGCGGCGCATGCCAATATCGGACAGCGTAAAGCTGGAAGGGAAGGTAACCATCTTCCACCCGACGCTCGTGAACCTGTACGGCTGTGACGTCGGCGACGGCTCACGCATCGGCGCTTTCGTCGAGATCCAGAAGGGTGCGGTCATCGGACGCCGCTGCAAGATTTCCTCGCACACCTTCATCTGCGAGGGCGTGACCATCGAGGACGAGTGCTTCATCGGCCACGGCGTCATGTTTACCAACGATCGCTTCCCGCGCGCCACCAATCCCGATGGTTCCCCGCAGAGCGACGCTGACTGGAGCATCGAGCTGACGCGCGTGAAACGCCGCGCCTCGATCGGCTCAGGAGCCACCATCGTCTGCGGCGTCACGATCGGTGAAAGCGCTTTGATTGCAGCGGGCGCCGTAGTCGCACGTGACGTTCCGGATTTCGCGGTCGTCGCGGGCTGCCCGGCGCGGGTGGTCGGCGACGTGCGCAAGATGTCGGCGGCGAAGACGGCCGCAACCGTCAATAGCTATGCAGAAGAGGCGGTGGGCTGATGGCCACAAGCAAGCATTCACCAGTGAAATCTCGCAAGAGGATTGTTGCTGAAGCGGGCCCTGCGCTCGAGGTGCTGACCGGTCCGCGCGTCCCCGCGGCGCGGCGTGGCGCCCGAGCGCAATGTCGTCCTGCCAACAGTCGTCTCCACGCCGGTCCGCACGCGCACCCGCGCGGAAGCCAAACGCGAATTGGGAATCGCCGAGGATGCGGTCTTCCTTCTCTCCGCCGCGCGGGAGCTGAAATACAACACCGTTGACGGCGTTACCTTTGCCGCGACCCATGTCGAGCTCCTGAAGAAACACCCCAAAGCGGAGCTTCTGGTCCTTGGCGCTGGCGAGCGGCCCGACTGGGCGGCGGACAAGGCAGCCGTCAACGGACGCATCCGTTCCCTGCCCCCAACGCCCGACACGCGCGCCTACTTCGAAGCCTGCGATCTCTATGTCGACAGCTTCCCCTTCGTGTCCTCGACCTCGATGATGGAGGCCGCCGGGCTAGGCGCGCCGCTGGTCTCGCGCTTCTACGGGCCGGCCGATGCGCGCATCTTCGCGATCAATCACCCCGGCATCGACAAGCCTACGCTGCATGCCTGCACGGAGACGGCGTATCTCGCCCATCTCGACCGCCTGGTCTCGGACTCCGACTTCCGCATGGCGAAGGGAGAAGAGGCGCGTCAGTCCGTGCTCGCGCACCATACAGCGATGGGTTGGGCGGGCTTCCTCGAGTCAGCCTACCAGCTCGCGGAAACAATCGCGCCGGTTGAACCGTCGCGCGTCTTCCCGCCGGAACAGACCGACACCTTTTCGCACGGCGAGCCCGACCAGAGCCTCTACAACGTGTTCGGCTTTGACGGCGAAGAGCCAACGCGGCTGCGGCGTGGAATTGCGGGCCTCTTGCCTGTCGCCGAGCGATCAGCTGTGTGGATGCGGTTGCTGCGCGAGCGCGGCTTCTGGGACAGGAAGGACGCAGTCCGCCTGCTGTTCCCGACCTGGCTGCTACGTCGCTTGCAGCAGCGCTAATCAGGCCGCCTTTCGCTTGGCGCGCATGCGGGGCGCATCGGACTTTTCTTCACCCACCCACAGTCGTCCGTCGGCATCCATTGGATGATGATAGTGGCGGCGCGCCAGCTGCGCGCGATAGAAGCCGTCATAGTCGGTGAGCGCCCCAATCTCACGGACCTCGTGGTCCTGCGCGACGCCGATTTCGAAATAGGCGTCGAGGTTGGCAAGGCGCGGCTGCGGGAGGTTTCCGCCGATATAGTCGGCGCGCATCTGCCGGTAGAGATCCTCCAGCGAACGCGAGAGCTTGGCGACATCGAAAAGCGTGCAGGTGTCGCGATTGGCGATGAGACGCTGGCGAACGATTTCCAGCTCGCCCCTGCCCGCGCCGGCGAGGTGAATGGCGCGCGCAACGAAGTCGTCGGGCGTCTCGCAGACGAGGTCTGGCAGGCCGGCCGAGCGCAGCAGGCTGCCGCAGACGCGGCTGGCAAAGCAGCGGCCGGACCACGTCAGTACGGGTACGGCCATCCACAGCGCGTCCGACGCCGTCGTGTGCGCGCCGTAGGGAACAGAATCCAGGAACATGTCTGCCAGCGGATAGCGCGCAAGATGGCGCGCATTCGGCAGCTTCGGCGCAAACACCAGACGCGTTCCGGCAACGCCGCGCGCCTCGGCCTGCTCGCGCAGGCGTTGGTTGGTTTCCGGAGAATAGTCGAGAAGCCAGAGAACGCTGTTGTCCGTCGCCTTCATGATCTCCATCCAGCGGTCGAAACTGAAGCGCGTGAACTTGTGGCTGGCGTTGAAGCAGCAGAACACGAAGGCATCGTCCGGCAGGCCGAAATCGCTGCGGGTCGGAACCGTCTCGTCCACGATCCGCTTGCGGTCGTTCGGCTGATAGCACGGCAGGCGGAGCACTTTCTCCGAATACCAGTCCTCGGCATAGTCCGGAATCGTCCAGTCGTCGGCGACGATGTAGTGGTGGAAGGACGAGCCCATCGTGCCCGGATAGCCAAGCCAGTTGACCTGGATCGGCGCAGGCCTGCGCGCGAACACGCCGATGCGGGCGTCCCGCGTGTGGCCATTCACGTCCACGAGGATATCGATTCCGTCTTGCGCAATCTGCGCAGCTGCATCGTCATCCGACACGCCGCGTATGTCGCGCCAGTGATCGACATTCGCCTTGATGCGCGCCTGGATCGGATCGTCGGCCTTGATCCCTGTGTAGTAGGCGAACACCTCGAAGTCCTTCCGGTCGTGCTCCTCGAAGAAATTGACCATCAGATATCCGACAGCGTGGTGGCGCAGGTCGGACGACACATAGCCGATGCGCAGGCGGCGCTCCGGATCGATCTCCGCCGTGCGACGATCAAAGCGCGTCGTGCGCTCATCGATCGGCGCCATCGTGCGTACATACCTGTCACTGGCCGCCAGCTGGAACAGCGGATCATCAGTATAGGCGCAGACCGACAGCGGATGAAGCTTTGACACAAGGCTGCGGCGCGAGAACTTGCCGTCTTCCGCCATCGGCCATTTGCACTGCGACAGGCGCGCAGCCACATACTGCTCGGTCACGTCGCGAGCTTCGGGAGCGAGTTCAAGGCACTGGGTGAGCATGCCTTCAGCCGCCGCGAGGGACTGGTTATCGGACAACACGCGGCTGATCTGCTTCATCAGCGTGACCTTGTAGCCGACCGCATCGGCGGAAACAGCTGCCATTCGCTCCAGTCCGTCGCGCCATTGATCGACGGCCTCCTTGGCCATGCCGCGCCGCTCGTAGGAAGATCCAAGATTGATGCAGGCGGGCGCGAAGTCCGGCTTCATCGCCAGCGCAGCCTTCAGCTCCGCCTCCCCGCCCTGCTCGTCGCCCAGCTGCTGGAGCAAGGTCGAGCAGTTGAAATGGGCGATGAAAAGGAGCGGGTGTTCCTTGTTAAAGGAAATCCAGACCTGGTAGAGCTGTCGCGCCTCGTCCGGGGCCAGACGCCCCGCTGTCAGCAGCAAGTCCTCGATCTGCAGGCCGCCAGCCGTGATCTTCTGGATCGCAGCAAGGAAAGTGGATTGCGACATGGCGAGGCCTGATCAGAAGGCGCACGGGCGCGCCCTGCCGGTCAGGATTGAAGTTCGTTGCTCAATAAATGGTAAATCCGCGGGGGCGAGGCGTTTACGCCTCACCCCCGCAGGGAATTTAGTCGTTGCGGTTCCGTACCTTAGCTTAGCCGAGGCCGAGCAGGTAGGCTTCGAGCTGCGGATCGCTGAACGAGGCGACCTGCGTGCTGGTGAAGGCAGTAAGCTGCGTCGATGTCAGCGCCGACAGGTTGGTCGTCGACAGCTGGTCGAGCTGCGTGACCTGCAATTGCGCCAACTGGGTCGTGTCGAACGCTGCGATCGCTGTCGACGAGATCGCCCCGATCACCGTCGTCGTGATCGCGCGGACCTGGGCGGTGGTCAGCGCAGCGACCTGCGTCGCGTTGAACTCGTCGAGGTCGGTTTCGTCCATCGCAGCGATCTGCGACGTCGAGAAGGCCTGCACCTGAGTCGTCGCCAGCGCACTGAGCTGTGTCGTGTCCAGCGCCTTGACGACCGTGTTGGTCAGGCGGGCCAGCTGGCTCGTGTTGAACGAGGCCACCTGCGCATCCGACAGCGAGGCGATGTTGGTCGATGTCAGCGCCGCAACCTGGGTTGTGGTCAGCGCTTCCAGCTGGGTTGCCGCCATTTCGGCAATGTCAGCGGCGGCGAGACCTGCAACCTGGGTGGTCGACAGCGCCTTGACCTGCGTGGTCGACAGTTCGCCGAACTGCGTCGCATCGAGCGCCGACAGGTTGGTGACCGACAGGCCCGAAAGCTGGGTTGTCGTGAGGCCGCCGACCTGCGTGGTCGTCAGCGCCGACATCTGCGTCAGGTCGAGCGCCGACAGGTTGCTGGCGGAAATCGACTGCACTTGTTGCAGCGTCATCGCCGCGATCTGCGCATCCGTCATCGCCGCGAACTTGGTGGACGAGAAGCCGCCCAGCTGCGTCACGGTCAGGGCTGCAATCTGGTCGGTCGAGAACTCGGTGACATCCGTGGTCGACAGGGCCGCGATCTGCACCGTCGTGATGGCGCGAACCTGCGTCGTCGTCATCGCCGCAACCTGCGTCGCCTCGAGATTCGAGAGCGAGGTGGTCGACAGCGACTGGACCTGCGTCGTTGTCAGAGCCGCAACCTGCGTCTCGACAAGCGCGGCGACCGCCGTGGTGGAGAGCGCGCGAACCTGCGTGCCGGTGAGCCCGGCCAGCTGGGTCTCGTTGAATTCGGCCATGTCCGCGCCGGTTAGCGCCCCGAGCTGGGTCGTCGTGAACGACTGCAGTTGCGTCGTGTTGAACTCGCTGACCTGCGTCGCGTCGAGAGCGCCCACCGCATCCGTCGTCAGGCGGGCCAGCAGTGTGCCGCTGAACGCGCCAACCTGCCCAGCCGAGAGTTCGGTGATGTCCGTGGCCGTCAGCGCCGCGGCCTGCGTCGAGGTCAGCTGGCCGAGCTGGGTTGTTGTCAGCGAGCCCGTCTGCGTGGCGTCGAGCGCCGAGAGATTGGCAGTCGACAGCGCCTTGATCTGCGTCGTGGTCAGCGCGCCAACCTGCGTTTCTGTCAACGCGCCGACATTGGTGGTGGTCAGGCCCGCCACTTGCGATGTGGTGAGCGCGCCAACCTGCGTGGTCGTCAGGGCGCCAAGCTGCGTCGCGTCGAACGAAACCAGGTTGGTCGTCGACAGGCCG
>CAIKXW010000034.1 GCA_903831485.1 uncultured Alphaproteobacteria bacterium
GCCGAACCTATCTCTCCAATGTCGGCGGCGCGACGCATTATCACGCGACCTATGTTCGCCCCGGCTGGTCGCGGCGTCTGGAACGCGCCAGCAAGATCGGCACGCATATCTTTTACAAGCTGAAGCCCGGACAGACGTGAGCGGCTTGTAACGCGAAAGATCGCATGGCCATCGTTAGATGGCCCCGGAGGGGCCGCGGATTGTAGCCACGGGTGGAGCGAAGCGGAACCCGTGGAGTCCATCGCTCTTCACGCTGCATGCCCCGGAGGGGCATAGGAATTAGGCGCTCCCTCCAGATTTCCTTCGCCCCTTCGGGGCGACGAAAGAATATCACGCTGCCCACGGGTTCGCTGCGCTCACCCGTGGCTACAATCCTGCGCCCCTCCGGGGCGCGCTCCTTATCTACCGCATTGCCCCACATCCTCGGGGCGCGCGCAGCGCGAACCCGAGGTCCATGCCTGCCGCGAGCCCTTGGTTGGATTCCGGGTTCCGCCTGCGGCGGCCCCGGAAATGTGCCCACGGTTCTGGCGCGAACTGGCCCCGCAAGGGGCCAAAGAGGGTAGCCCGGGGTGAAGGGCCCCTCATCCTGAGGAGGCCCCAAAGGGGCCGTCTCGAAGGACGAGGGGTCCGGAAGCGACCGAGTTACATGCGCCAAACTCCTCTTCCTCGTCCTTCGAGACGCCTGCTTCGCAGGCCCTCAGGATGAGGAAGAGGAGTGTCGGCCTTCACTCTCGGGCGGATGAAACTCGGCATTCTTTTCAAGCGATCGCGGCCCCGTGTCCCCGCGCACATCGGCTCCGACTGCCCCGCGCTAGAACCATCCTCAAGTTGCGGCGGCCCGGCGGGGCTGAGGACCAAAAAGCTCCATCAGCCCCGCCCGCCCGTCGCGTGTACCAGAGGACAGGGCGATGGCATCGGGCATTCGGAGCAGGATCGGCAAAGCAGCGCTCGCGGGCGCGGTGGCCGGCGTCTGCCTCTTCGCCAGCGCCGCCAAAGCCGAAATCATCCGCGTCAGCGACATGATGCGCGGCGTGGAGATCAATCCCGCCCAGTGTTCCGCCATCGGCGACGCCGTCTGGGTGAATGTCCACAATCAGGGTTTCTGCATCCGCTATTTTCTTTCGACCGAGGGCGGCGCGAGCGGCAAGCCCATCGTCTTCCTGCAGGGCGACCAGTTCGGCGCGCTCGATCCGCGCAGCCGTAATTTCTATCCCTCGCCGGAAATCCGGGATACCGACACGACGAAGCTGATGGGCCTCGCCACCGCTCTGTCGCGCGCGGCGCGCACGCCGGCCATCTATCTGGCGCGCATCGGCGTCGACGGTTCTTCCGGCCATCACCGGGTGCGCCGCACCGTGCTCGAACTTCACGCGATGAATGCTGCGCTCGACCAGATCAGGCAGAAGCACAGTTTCGAAGGTTTCCACCTCGTCGGCCAGTCGGGCGGCGCGGGCCTGATCGGCGGCCTGCTGGCTCTGCGGGGCGACATCGCCTGCGCCGTGCCGGGCGCGGGACGGCTTTCGCATCTGCGCCAGCAGCGCGAATCGGGCGATCCCTCCCGCGACTATTTCAATCCCGACGACGCCATCGGCATGATCGCGGCCAACCGGGGCGCGCGCATCATCGTCGTCACCGATCCGCAGGATCAGGTGGTCGGCGTGCAGCATCAGGTCGGCTTCGTAAATGCGCTGCGCCGCCATGGCCGCGCCGTCGAGCAATATTTCGTGCAGGCCACAGACGAGAAGAACCACGGCGTCCTCGCCTATGCCGGCCGCGCCGTCGTGCTCTGCGCGCAGAATGCGCCTGCGACCCGGATCGCGACCGATCTCGATCTGCTCGTGAAGAAGCGTGTCGCCGAGGCGCAGCAGCGCCGCCACTCGCAGGCGATCCCCTCGGCCATGCCGCCGTCCGCCCACATCGTTCCGGCGACCGCAGCGCGCGATGGCGTGCAGCGC
>CAIKXW010000035.1 GCA_903831485.1 uncultured Alphaproteobacteria bacterium
CCGGTTCCAGCGTGAGCGGACGGTGACGATTACGGCGTTCACGCAGCCTGGCTATCTCCCCAATGTCGTGACGGCGAATGTCGAAGAGCGGCTGGCGGGCATTACGCTGCCGGCGGGCTATTCGTGGAATGTCGGTGGCGAAGCGGAAGCTCAGTCGCGCAGCTTTGGCGGCATGGGGCCGGCAATCCTGATCGCGTTGTTCGGCGTGATGGCTGTCCTGCTGCTCGAGTTCGGATCGTTCGCGACGGCGGGCGTGGTGGCGTTCGTGATCCCGTTCGGAATTATGGGCGGCCTCGTGGCGCTCTATCTTGGCGGACAGTCGCTGTCCTACACATCGATCATCGGCTTCATCGCGCTCATCGGTATCGAGATCAAGAACTCGATCCTGCTGGTGGAGTTCGCCAACCAGGAACGCGAGCGAGGGACACCCCTGCGTGAAGCCATCGAGAAGGCGGGCGAAGTGCGCTTCCTGCCCGTTCTGCTGACTTCCCTTACGGCCATCGGCGGTCTGACGCCGCTGGTGTTCGAGAACTCGCCGCTTTATTCGCCGCTTGCCATGGTGATCATCGGAGGCCTGATTTCCTCAACGTTGATCGCGCGGATCGTGACCCCGCCAATGTATCTGTTGCTGGCCCCACGTGACCGCAAGGTTGAACCTGGACCTGCCCCTGTTGCGGTCCCCGCCGAGTAGGTGACACTCTCCGGCCAGGAAACGCCGGAGAGCACACGTGGACTTCAACCTGCCGCAGGGACTCGTCGATTATCTCGCCGAGCTCGACCGCTTCATCGAAGCCGAGATCAAGCCGCTCGAGGAGCGGGATGACAATATCCGCTTCTTCGACCATCGCCGCGAGCATGCGCGCACCGACTGGGACGCTGGCGGGCTTCCAAGGCGCGAGTGGGAGGAGCTGCTGCGCGAGGCGCGGCGGCGGGCGGACAAGGCAGGCCACTTCCGGTTTGCGCTGGCCAAGGAGCTAGGCGGTTCGGCGCGAGATGTAGGATGCGGGTCCAATCTCGCAATGGCGATCATTCGCGAGCATCTCGCGGCCAAGGGGCTGGGCCTGCACAACGACCTGCAGAACGAACACTCCATCGTCGGCAACAGCGTCGGCGCGTTGCTGATGTGGAATTACGGCACGGATGCGCAGAAGGCCGAGTGGATGGACGACCTTGCCGCAGGCCGGCGCGGTTTTGCGTTCGGGATCACCGAGCCGAAACACGGCTCGGACGCCACGCACATGGAGACTGTCGCCGTTCGAGATGGCGATCACTGGATCATCGATGGCGAGAAGACGTGGAATTCCGGCATCCACCATGCCAGCCACGACATGATCATGGCGCGCACGTCCGGCAAGGCAGGCGATGGTCACGGCATAACCGCCTTCCTTGTGCCGGCTGACGCGCCGGGCTTCAAGATCGAGGAGTTTCTCTGGACCTTCAACATGCCGACCGACCATGCCCACGTGACGCTGAAGGGCGTGCGTGTTCCGGACTCGGCGGTGTTCGGCGGCGAAGGCAGGGGCCTTCAAGTCGTGCAGCACTTCTTCAACGAGAACCGCATCCGGCAGGCGGCGTCTTCGCTGGGGGCGGCGCAGTTCTGCATCAGTGAGTCGGTGGCGTACGCGAACATGCGGGCGCCGTTCGGCAAGAAGCTGGCGAGCAACCAGGCGATCCAGTTCCCGCTGGTGGAGCTGCAGACCCAGTGCGAGATGATCCGGGCGCTGATCCACAAGACGGCATGGCAGATGGACACGATCGGCAATTTCGCAGTGAGCGACAAGGTCTCGATGTGCAATTACTGGGCGAACAGGTTGTGCTGTGAGGCGGCTGACCGCGCGATGCAGGTGCATGGCGGCCTTGGCTATTCGCGTCACAAGCCGTTCGAACACATCTATCGACACCATCGCCGCTATCGCATCACCGAGGGGTCGGAGGAGATCCAGATGCGGCGTGTCGCCGGATACATGTTCGGCTTCATGGGCCAGCGCGCGCCGAAGGGCGTGCAGGAATGATCCTGGCGCCGAAACTGGAACGCGCGCTCGAGCGGCTCGCCGGCTTCGAGCAATTGCTGGCGTGCGATCGCCTGTCGGCGGGGGCGAGCCGCGAGACATATCGGCTCACCGTTCGCAGGAACGCCTCCGAGCGGAAGCTGGCGCTGCGGCGGGCCGAGGGCGAGGGCGCGTCACCGATGGGCTCGGGGCCGGGGCTCAGCGCCGAGGCGAAGCTCTTTGCCGCCGCAAGGCAGGCGGGCGTGCCGGGGCCGGAAGTTCTGCTTGTGCTGCAGCCCGAGGACGAACTCGGCGCAGGCTTCGTGATGGAATGGATCAGCGGCGAGACGCTGGGCGGAAAGATCGCGCGAGGCGCCGAGTTTGCCGAGGCGCGGAAGAAGCTGGCGAAACAGTGCGGCGAGATACTGGCGCGGCTGCATGCGGTAGATGTGAAGGTGAGCGGGCTCGATCAAGTGCTTGAGACGTTCACGCCGGAGCATTCCGTGCGCAAGACGCATGCGGCGTACCTCGAGCTTGGCTCGCCACAACCGATGATCGACTTCACGGCGCGATGGTTGCTGGCAAACCTGCCGAGCGCGCGGCCGCTGAAGCTGGTGCATTCGGATTTCAGGAACGGCAATCTGATCGTCGATCCGGCGACGGGCGTCGTCGCCGTTCTCGACTGGGAGCTGGCGCATGTCGGTGATCCGATGCGCGATCTTGGCTGGCTCGTCACGCGGTCGTGGCGGTTCGGCGCACCAGACAAGCCTGTGGGCGGGTTCGGCGAGCTGGATGACCTGATCGCCGGGTATGAGAGTGCTTCCGGTGAGAAAGTAGACCGGGACGCGGTGCGTTTCTGGGAAGTGTTCGGGTCGTTCTGGTGGGCGGTCGGGACGCTGTCGATGGGGCAGAGTTTTCGCAACGGGTCGGAGACGAGTCTGGAGCGGCCAGCGATCGGGCGGCGCTCGTCGGAATGCCAGGTCGACTGCGTCAACATGCTGATCCCCGGTCCTGTACAAAGGCCCGACGTGGAGCTGCAATCGTTGTCGGCGACGGACCTGCCGCGATCGGATGAATTGCTGGCCGGCATCCGCGACTTCCTGCGTGGTGAGGGTGGGGCTGCACTCGAAGGCCGCAACCAGTTTCTTGCCAAGGTCAGCGCGAATGCGATCGACATCGTGCTGCGTGAGATTGCGCTTGGCGGCGATGCGCGAAAATTCGAGCGGCAGACGCTCGGGCGTCTGCTGGGCGAGCACGGGCCGGTGCAAGAGCTGCGTGAGGCACTGTGTCGCGCGATTCGGTTCAACGAGATCGACCTCACCCGTGACGACCTTCACGCCTATCTGCGGCAAAGCGTTTTCAATCAGGTGCTGATCGACCAGCCCAATTATGCGGGCGCGGTGGAATGCGGGGCCCACGACTGACGCCGGGGAAAACGCCGGGCGGCAGAAGCCTACTCGACGGGCGCCCGCGAGGGGCCTAAACCAGCGCCAGTCAGAGAGGCATCCATGTCGCGTCCCGTCATTTCGGCCACCGGTCTTTACACCCCGCCCAACTCGATTTCGAACGCAGAGCTGGTGGCCAGCTTCAATGCCTGGGTCGACAAGTTCAACGTCGAACACGCGGGCGAGATTGCGGCTGGAACGCTGCAGGCGAAACAGCCGTCCTCGGTCGAGTTCATCGAGAAGGCGTCGGGCATCAAGTCGCGCTTCGTGATCGACAAGGATGGCGTGCTCGATACGGGCCGGATGACGCCGAACATCGCCGAGCGGCCGAACGAGCAGATTTCCGTGCTGGCCGAGATCGCGGTCAACGCTGCGAAAGAGGCGCTGGCCAAGGCGGGCAAGGAAGGGCGGCAAGTCGATGCCGTGATCTGTGCGGCCTCCAACATGCAGCGTGCGTATCCGGCGATGGCGGTCGAAGTGCAGGCGGCGATCGGGGCCGAGGGTTTCGCGTTCGACATGAACGTCGCGTGCTCGTCGGCGACGTTCGGCATCCAGACCGGCGCGGATTTCGTGCGGGCGGGACATGCGAAGACGGTTCTGATGGTGAACCCGGAGATCTGTTCGGGACACCTGAATTTCACGGATCGCGACAGCCATTTCATATTCGGCGACGTGGCGACGGCTGTGCTGATCGAGGCGGAAGAGGTGGCGGGCAAGGGCGCCTGGAACATTCTCGGTACGCATCTCAAGACGCAGTTCTCGAACAACATCCGCAACAATTTCGGCTTCCTCAATCGCGGTGATCCGGATGGCGTCGGCAAGGCGGACAAGCTGTTCGTTCAGGAGGGCCGCAAGGTCTTCAAGGAAGTAGTGCCGATGGTGTCGGGCATGATCCTTGGCGAGATGGACCGGCTGGGGCTGAAGGCGAGCGACCTGAAACGTCTCTGGCTGCACCAGGCCAATGCCGGGATGAACCGTCTGATCGCCGAGCGCGTGCTGGGGCACGAGGCCACCGAGGACGAGAGCCCGACCGTGCTGGACACATATGCGAACACGTCATCGGCTGGGTCGATCATCGCGTTTCACAAGCATTCCGGAGATTTCAAGGTTGGCGACAAGGGCCTGATCTGCTCGTTTGGCGCGGGGTATTCGGCGGGCACGGTGTTCGTGGAGAAGACAGCTTAGGTGCGCGCGGACGCGATCTCAGAAGCGCGCGCGCTGAGGTAGTGGGCGGCTTGAGGTTTGCAGAAACCGTGGCGGACCGCGGGCGCATGCGAGCCTGCCCTCACGGTTCGACGGACCCTCACTCCCGCCTTCGCTGAGCTTCGGCGCGGCAAGTCGGTCGCTGCTCACCATGAGGGCTACGCGGACGCCGGTGTTTTGACGCGTTGAGACATCCACCGCTTCCTGGTGAGCAGCGCGAAGCGCGTGCGTCGAACCATGGGCTGCGAGGGGAGTGCGCGAGAGACGCTTGTAGCGCTCACGAATGACCCCTTCCGGATCTGCGGCCCATCTCGCGGGCGCGATGAAACGGCGGTTCATGTCGAACGGCGTGCGCGGGCATGGGCCGCCGTAAGAGGCGGGTGGAGTGATCTGGATCCATGTGTCGTCGAGCTGGAGGGGGTGGCCTGTGAGGAGTTGGGCTACCCCTTGCGCGATCAGTTGATCGCGATGCCATTCGGACTGGCGGAGGTCTTCCTAGCTGTCGCGCCAGTTTTGCCGGAAGCGACGGGCGCGTTTGAAGCGGGTGACTTAGCCGAGCATCGCGGCAAGCCACGCGACAAATGCGTGGACAGGCCAGGCCCAGTTCTGGGCCTCGCCTCTGTCATATGCGTCGGGGTTTTCGCGACGGTCATGGGCGCGATTATACGGCCGCAAATAGCCCCACCGATTCTGCGCCACTGTTTCCCCCAAATTCCTGGCGGAAGTGATTGATTGGGTTGGGTTTCGGCGCTCGGTTTCCCCCAAACTCGGCATCAGCTTGCTTCGCTGGCAGCCCCCTCCGACCGCTTCGCGGCCACCTCCCCCGCCTGCTTTGCAGTCGAAGGAGGACTTCCCCCGGTGCCGCGAAGTCCTCCCCCAGCGAAGCTGGGGAAGGCACCCCGGACCTGATCCGGTGAACGCGTCACGGAAGGGGCTGGCTGCGAAGCAGGCGGATTGCTTCGGCGTTTTGAAGTGATTGAGATAGCGCCATTGCCCGCGTAGGGTCCCATAAACGACTAGACATAAGTCGATGGAGGAAGACCCATGGCTGTTGACACGGCGAAGCTGCCGCCATTCCGGCCCTTGCCCTACAAGGGGCCGAATATCGAGGCGATCCGCGGTGAGGGCGGGGTGGTGTACCTGCGCTCGCGCGAGCCGATGGGGCCGGTGGGGCGGACGATCCCGCACATTCTCGATGAGCGCGCGGCGATGCATCCGGACCGTGCATGGCTGAAGCAGCGCGAGCCCGGCCATGGACCGTGGCGCGAGGTGACCTATGGCAAGGCCGCACGGGTAACGCGGTCGCTGGCGCAGGCGCTGCTGGATCGTGGGCTCGGACCGGATGCGCCGCTGCTGATCCTGTCAGCGAATTCGATCGAACATGCGCTGATGTCGCTCGCGGCCCAACGCATCGGCGCGCCGGCCACGCCGATCTCGCCGGCCTATTCGATCATGTCGACGGACTTCGCGAAGCTGAAGCACTGCTTTGCTGCGGTGAAGCCGAAGGCGATTTTCGTGCAGTCGATGGAGCCGTTCCGCAAGGCGCTCGCGGCGCTCGATCTCACGGGCGTGTCGGTGATCTCGACGGAGGGCGGAGAAGACTCGGAGTCGTATACCAGTCTTGCAGGCACGCCGGCGACGTCGCTCGTCGACACCGCGATGGACTGGCTGGGGCCGGACTCGGTCGGCAAGTATCTGTTCACCTCGGGCTCGACCGGCATGCCGAAACCGGCGCCGCAAACACAGGGACAGATGACCGCGCAGATCGCCGCCCGTGGGGGGATTGAGCTGCCGCCGGAAGATCCCGACGAGATCGCCATGGCGCTCGACTGGATGCCGTGGAGCCATATCTCGGGCGGCAATGTGAACTTCAACAACGTCCTGTCGCTCGGCGGTACGTTTCACATCGACGAGGGCCGGCCGATGCCCGGCCTGTTCCAGACCACGATCGCCAACCTCAAGGATGTGCGGCCGCAGTCCTTTGGTTCGGCGCCGATCGCGTTCGGCATGCTGGCGGAAGCGATGGAAGCGGACAGCGAGCTGCGCGATGCGGTGTTCTCGCGGATGCGGGCCTTCATCTATGGCGGAGCGACGCTATCGGACGACGTCTATGAACGAATCCAGCAGCTTTCGATCCAGGCGACGGGCATGCGCACGCCGTTGCTCACCATGTATGGCGCAACCGAGACGCAGGGCGTGACGATGACGCACTGGATCCTGGAGCGTGTCGGCATGGTCGGTGTGCCGATGCCGGGAACGACGCTGAAGCTTGCTCCGGTCGGAAACAAGCTGGAGGTGCGCGTCAAGGGCCCGACCGTGATGCGCGGCTATCTCAACATGCCGGAGAAGAATGCGCAGGTGTTCGACGAGGAAGGCTTCTACTGTCTCGGCGACGCGGCGCGGTTCGAGGACCCCGAACACCCCGAAAAGGGCCTGATCTTCGATGGCCGCGTGACCGAAGACTTCAAGCTGGATTCGGGCACGTGGGTTTCGGTCGGCACGTTGCGCCCGGACATCGTGGCGGCATGCGCGCCGCTTGTGTACGACGGCGTGATCTGCGGTCAGGACAAGAAGTTCATCGGCGCGCTGCTGTGGCCATCGCCGGCTGCGATGAAGGCGGCGACGGAAGCGGCCGGCGGCGATGTGGCGAAGGCGTTCGGTGCGCTGACCATGCAGGTGGCGGAGAAACTGAAGGCGTTCAATGCGGTGGCCGGCGGATCATCACGGCGCGTCGGGCGGTTCAGGATGCTGACGACGCCCCCATCGTTGGACGCGGGCGAGATCACCGACAAGGGCTATGTGAACCAGCGCGCGACGCAGGACTCCCGGGCGGCGGAAGTGGCCTCGCTGTTCACGGCGGAGGCAGGGCCGGGAGTGGTGCAGCTTTAAGTCTGCTGTACGCCGTAATCGGTAGGCGTGCATTCGTGGCTCGACACGTCCTTCGGCGCGCGTGGTCGCCACGTCATCTCTCGACAGCAGCGCCCGCGTGTGCAGGATGACGCGCGCGTCAATTGCCGGAGCTGCACATGTCTGTCCTCGATGTCGAACGTCCTGATTTCCTGGCGGAGGAGGACATCCGCATGTTCGAGGATTCAGTGACGAAATTCTTCGAACAGCACGCCCCTGTCGAGCGCGTGGACAAGTGGCGCAAGGAGAAGGTGGTCGAGCGGGCGATGTGGACCGAGGCGGCCGAGGCCGGCCTGCTGGGCCTGTCGACGCCTGAAGAATATGGCGGCATGGGCGGGGACTATCGCCATGAGGTTATCCTCATGGAGCAAATGGGCCTTCAGGGCGTCGATGGCTTTGGCGCCTCGCTGCACAATGCGATCGTGATGCCGTACATCGTGCACTACGGCACTGAAGAGCAGAAGAAGCGCTGGCTGCCGCGCATGGCGTCGGGCGAGCTGATCTCGGCGATCGCGATGACGGAACCGGGCGCCGGATCGGACCTGCAGGGCATCAAGACGACGGCGAAGAAGTCCGGCAACGGATACGTCATCAACGGCTCGAAGACGTTCATTACCAACGGCCAGATGGCGAACCTCATCTGCGTTGTGGCGAAGACGGACCCGTCCAAGGGCGCCAAGGGGACGTCGCTGCTGTTTGTGGAGACGGACGAGGTCGAGGGCTTCGAGCGCGGGCGGAATCTCAACAAGCTGGGCCAGCCGGCGCAGGATACCTCGGAGCTGTTCTTCAACGAGGTGAAGATACCGGCCGAGAACCTGCTCGGCACGGAAGAGGGGCAGGGCTTCATCCAGCTGATGAGCCAGCTGCCGCAGGAGCGACTCAATATCGCGGTGCAGGCGATCGCGACCATCGAACGTGCGCTGGAGCTGACGATTGCCTACGTCAAGGATCGCGGCGCATTCGGCAAGAAGGTGATCGACTTCCAGAACACGCAGTTCACGCTGGCCGAGTGCAAGACCGAGGCGACGGTGGCGCGCGTGTTCGTCAACCACTGCATCGGGCAGCATCTGCAGGGCAAGCTCGATGCGGCGACGGCGTCGATGGCGAAATACTGGACGACGGATCTCGAGGGCAAGATCGTGGACCGCTGCCTGCAGCTGTTCGGCGGCTATGGCTTCATGGACGAGTATCCCATCAGCCGCATGTATCGCGACAGCCGCATCCAGCGGATCTATGGCGGCACGAACGAGATCATGAAGATCCTGATCGCGCGGACGTTGTAAGCCAGATGGATCAGGCTGCAGACTTTCTCGCCGAGACCCAGGCGCTGGCGGGCCTGCTCGCGCCGCTGCCGGATTCAGCGTTCGATGAGGCGACGCAGTTCAAGGGCTGGACCGTCGGCGATGTGATCCGCCACCTCCATTTCTGGAACCGCGCGTCGGGGCTGCAGCTGACGGACGAGGCGGAGCTGGTGCGGCTGCTCGGCGCGATTGCGGGCGCGGGAGGCATGCGCGCTGTCGAGCGAGCGACGGTTCCGGAATCGGGGCAGGCGCTGCGTGCGGCGTGGCTGAAGACGGCGGGCGAGATCGCCGACATCTATGCGACGGCTGATCCCAAGGCGCGGTTGAAATGGGCGGGGCCGGACATGAGCGCGCGCTCGTCGATCACGGCGCGACTGATGGAGACATGGGCGCACGGGCAGGAGGTGTATGATCATCTCGGCGTCGAGCGTGCTGACCATGACCGGATAAAGAACATCGCGCATCTCGGCGTGTCGACATTTGGCTGGACCTATCAGGTACGGCGGATGGAGCTGCCGCCCGCCGCGCCCTTCGTGCGGCTGACGGCGCCATCGGGCGCGGTCTGGACATGGGGCGAAGCGAGCGCGGCCAATTCGGTCGCCGGCTCCGCCACGGAATTCTGCCAGGTGGTGACGCAGGTGCGCAACGTGGCGGACACCAAGCTGGTCGTGCGCGGTCCGGTCGCGACGCAGTGGATGGGCATGGCGCAGTGCTTTGCCGGCGCGGCGGAGCCGCCGCCGGCGCCCGGCTCGCGGTTTCGGAAGGCGAGAGCGGCCTGACGACGCCTTTTCTTCTGTGAGAGCGTCGCTACCGTCGTGCTTGCAGGGAGTTGCGCATGAGCGACCTCATCATCACCGAGCGTATCGGCCACGTGACGCGGTTGACCTTGAACAGTCCAGCCAGCCTGAATGCGCTGTCCGACGCCATGCTCGCGGCGCTCACATCGGCCCTCGGCGCACTTGCGGATGATCGGGCGACGAGGGTCATCATCCTTCGCGGCACAGGCAAGGCGTTCTGTGCCGGGCATGATCTCAAGGAGATGCAGGCCGCGCGTCAGACGCTGGACAAGGGCGCCGCGTACTTCCTGGATCTGTTCACCCGCTGTGGCGCGATGATGCAGATGATCCCGGCCTTGCCCCAGCCGGTGATTGCCGAGGTGCATGGCATTGCGACTGCTGCTGGATGCCAGCTGGTTGCAAGCTGCGACATGGCGGTGGCGGCGGAAGGGACGCGGTTCGGCGTCAACGGTGTCAATATCGGGCTGTTCTGCTCGACGCCGATGGTGGCCCTGTCGCGCAATGTGCCGCGCAAGGCCGCATTCGAAATGCTCACCACGGGGGAGTTCATCGACGCAGCCCGAGCGCGGGAGCTGGGGCTGGTGAACCGCGTGGTTCCGGCGGCGGAACTTTTCGGGGCGACGCTGGCGCTTGCGCAGGTGGTGGCCGGCAAGCTCACGACGGCGGTGAAGATCGGCAAGCGCGCGTTCTACGAGCAGGCGTCCATGAGCCTGGCGGACGCCTACGCTTACACAGCGCGTGTGATGGCGGAGAACATGATGTTGGCCGACACGGCGGAAGGCATCCAGGCCTTCATCGACAAGCGTCACCCAGAGTGGCGAGAGCAATAGCGCAATGGCTGCTCCGTCGTTTGACCGCCGCGACCTTCCGGGACCATTCGACATCATCGGCGATGTCCATGGCTGCTGCGACGAACTTGACGATCTGCTCGCGCTGCTCGGCTATCGCATCGATTGGCAGGGCGAGGGTGTGCGCGTTACCCCGCCTCCCGGACGCACGCTGGTGTTCGTCGGTGACCTTGTCGATCGCGGACCGCGCACGCCGGATGTGCTGCGCATCGCGATGAGCATGGCCGAGCAGGGGACGGCGCTGTGCGTCGAGGGCAATCACGACAACAAGCTGGTGCGGTGGCTGTCCGGGGCGAATGTGAAGCCGGCGCACGGGCTGCAGGCGTCGATCGACCAGATGGCGGAGGAAGATCCGGCGTTTCGTGCGGCGGTGCGGAAATTCCTGGGGTCACTGCCGCCCTGGCTCTGGCTCGACGGCGGGGCGCTGGCCGTGGCGCATGCGGGTCTGAAACAGGAGATGATAGGAAAGTCCGGCGGCAAGGTGCGATCATTCGCGCTCTATGGCGACACGACCGGCGAGACGGACGGTTTCGGCAATCCGGTGCGGCTGAACTGGGCGCTGGATTACCGCGGAGACGCTGCGGTGGTGTACGGCCATGTCGCGGGCCCCGACGTGCAGGCGATCAACAACACCTGGTGCATCGATACGGGCTGCTGCTTTGGCGGTGCGCTGACCGCCCTGCGCTGGCCGGAGCGCGAGCTGGCCAGCGTTCCGGCGCGGAAGGTGTGGTTCGAGCCGACGCGGCCGCTGGCTGATCGAATTCGATAGTTGATCTGGCTTGACGGCGTCTGGTTCGCGGCTTCCTGATAGGCAAAACATCAAGGGAAACGTCGCCATGAAAACGCGCATCACGGAACTGTTCGGGATCGAGCATCCGATCATCCAGGGCGGCATGCATTATGTTGGCTTCGCCGAGATGGCGGCTGCTGTCTCGGAAGCGGGCGGACTGGGCATCATCACTGGCCTCACCCAGAAGACGCCGGAAGGCCTGCGGGCGGAAATCCGCCGCTGCCGCGAGATGACGAAGAAGCCGTTCGGCGTGAACCTCACCTTCCTGCCGTCGGTGACGCCGCCGGATTATCCGGGCTTCGTGCGCACCATCATCGAGGAAGGCATCAAGATCGTGGAGACCGCCGGCAACAACCCGGCGCAGGTGATGCCCTTCTTCAAGGAAGCGGGCGTCAAGGTGATCCACAAGTGCACGTCGGTGCGCCACTCGCTGAAGGCCGAGAAGATCGGCTGCGATGCTGTGAGCGTCGACGGTTTCGAGTGCGGCGGCCATCCGGGCGAGGACGACGTGCCGAACTTCATCCTGCTGCCGCGCGCAGCGGAGGAACTCAAGATTCCGTTCGTCGCATCAGGCGGCATGGCCGATGGGCGCTCGCTCGTCGCCGCGATGGCGCTGGGCGCCGAAGGCATGAATATGGGCACGCGCTTCATGGCGACGAAGGACGCGCCGATACACCAGAACGTGAAGGACGCACTGGTGAAGGCGAGCGAGCTGGATACGCGCCTCGTCATGCGTCCGCTGCGCAACACGGAGCGCGTGCTGAATAATGCGGGCGTGACAAAGATCCTCGAGAAGGAGAAGCAGCTCGGCGCCGGCATCAAGTTCGAGGACATCATCGAGGAAGTCGCTGGCGTCTATCCGCGCATCATGAAGGAAGGCGACATGGACGCGGGCGCCTGGAGCTGCGGCATGGTCGCAGGCCTGATCCACGACATCCCGACGGTGAAAGAACTGATCGACCGCATCATGCGCGAGGCGGAGGAGATCATCACGAAGCGGCTCATGGGTGCGGTTCGCGGCTGATCTGCATCTGAAGTAACGCGCGCCTACAGCGCGCTCGCGGCGGCGCCTTGCAGCGCCGCCGCAATGCTTTCTGGGAGACGCGCTTGTGTGCCGTCGCTGAAGGTCAGCGTGGCGGGCAGGCCTTCAGGCGATCTGCTGGAGAGAACGCCGTACATTACCAGCGCTGCGAGATATGAGCCGTAGGCGTTAGGGTGGATGCCGTCGGGCGAATAGAGAGGGATGTCAGCCGGCGTAGCGCGCCATGCGGCGCCGACGGGGAAGAACAGCCCACCGATGTCGTCTGCAGCGAGGCGGTAGGATTCAATCACGTCGTCGAAGTCTTCCGGTCGCGACTGCTGTGGCCAGACGCAGTAGAGCGCGGGGCGCGCGCTGGCGGCGGCGATGAACTTGGCGAAGCGCTTCACGCTGCTGCGGAGGTCGCGGCGGCTTTCAGGTCGTGACGACGGGCCCTGCTGCATCACCACTGTTGTCCAGCCGCCGCGTGCGATGGCTTTCTCCGCTTTGCGCTGTGGCGAGTACCAGTGATCGAACAGACTGACGCCCGGCATCGCGACCATTTCCGTGCTGGCCTGAGCGCCCGCCCCCGCGAAGACGGCCTCGACAATCCTTGGCAGGTTGTTGGTGTAGGTGAGGCTGTTGCCGATGAAGAGGAGGCGCTGCGCGGTCGCATCCTGCGCGAACGCCGGCGTGGCAGCGGTCGCGAGCGCGCCGAGGGTCAGGGCGCGGCGCGTGAGGGCGAATGGATGCATGTGCGTCATGCAAGGTCCTTCCTGCTGCGACAATGGCGAGGCGGCGCGGGGTGAGCAACGCACAAAGAAGAAGGGCGGCGAACCGAAGCTCGCCGCCCTCTGTTTTTCCCGGCGCGGAGCAAAGCCTACTCGGCTTTCACTTCCGGCAGGTCGCCGGAGGCCGGCATGGATTTCTTGGTGAGGAACACGGCGACATTGCGCTTGTCTTGTTCGGTGAGGCCGCCGACCACGCCGGCCATCATCGGCACGGGAGTGGTGAGGGCCTGGACGATCTTGTCGTTTTCGAAGGTCGCGAGCTTGTCCATCTTCGGAGCGTTCATCATGCCCGGCTCGTGGCACATCTTGCACTTGGCCTCGTAGAGGGCGGCGCCTTCGGCCGGGCCGGGCTCGGCGAACGCAGGCGCGGCGAGGACCGCGAAACCGAGAACAGCAGCAGCAGCGAATTTCATGAAAGCCCTCCAGATGACGTAGCGCCCGCTTTTAGTGGTCCCGACCTGAACAGGCCATGACCAAGAGCAGTTTTTGCTGACATGCGGCGTTTTGGCTGCACGGACAGGCGGAATCGCCCTTTTTGCGGCCGGATGATACAATGGATGTTCGATCGGGCGGCCGGGCGACCGCTGGCATGCCATTCCTGCAAGGGAAGGGTGGGCTGGAGGAAAGTCCGGGCTCCACGAAGGCAAGGCGGCGGATAACGTCCGCCCGGAGCGGCGCCCTCAAGGCGCCGGGCCGAGGGATAGCGCCACAGAAAGCAAACCGCCTTGGGACTCGTCCCAAGGTAAGGGTGAAAGGGTGGGGTAAGAGCCCACCGCGTCCCTGGCGACAGGGATGGCAAGGCAAGCCCCGCCTGGAGCAAGACCGAATAGGGACGGGCGCTGGGAAACCAGCAGGCGCGCTTTCGCGCTCCGTCCGGGTTGGTCGCGCGAGGCGGTCCGCAAGGGCCGTCCCAGAGGAATGGTCGCCCAAGGGCCGCAAGGCTCTGGACAGAACCCGGCTTACAGGCCGTCCGATCGAGATTTACCCATTTGCTGTGGACAGCTTTGCGGCGGCCCGTGAGTCCGCCAAGCACCTGACTCTAAGGGAGTTAGGGCGAGGCTATTCACAGGTCGTAAACCACTTATCCACAACCCGGACGATATAGCTCACCGATCTACCGGATTTGTTCCGTTCGCTGACGTCTCAAAGGTTAACAGCGGGCTAACGTCCCGTTGTTTCCCATATGGCCCCATGGTATCCCGTGCACCTCCACGGAAGGGGCTCCGTGGCGGGACAGACTGGGGCGCAATCCCATCCGGGAAGGGCGCAAAGCGGGCATTCGGGAGCATGTTTCTCTCCTCATTCGAGAGCAGCGTAGACGCAAAGAAGCGGGTCTCGATTCCGGCTGCCTTTCGCAAGGCGCTGGGGCGCGCGGACACCGTGTTCCTGTGGCCGTCGCTGGACAAGCCGTGCATCGAGGGAGCGGGTCAGCGCCTGATGGAAGAGTTCGACGCCTCAATGAGCGAGCTGGACCTGATGGATCCGCGCCGCATTGCGCTGTCGAACTACATCATGGGCGAGGCCCGGCAGGCGAAGCTGGACGAGGGCGGACGGGTGGTCCTCGACGCTGAACTGCTGGCAATCGCGGGCGTCAGCGAGAAGGCGAAGTTCGTCGGGCTGGGCGACCGTTTCCAGATCTGGGAGCCCGGCGCCTACGAAGGCGAGAAGGCGAAGATGCGCGCGCTCGCGAAGGAAAATCTCGGTCTGCTGAAGGCCAAGCCACGTCGCCCGGACCACGGCAAGGGCGAGGCGCCCGACGAATGAGCGATGATCCCGTCTCCCTGCACCCGATCTCGCCGCATTCTGGCACGCACGTTCCGGTGCTGGCCGAAGAAGTGATCCATGCGCTCGCGCCGGTCGACGGCGCGGTGATGGTGGACGGTACCTATGGCGGCGGCGGTTATGCGCGCGCGGCGCTGGCCGTCGCCAACTTCACACTGATCGCGATCGACCGCGACCCCGAAGCGATGGAGCGGGCGTGGGCGCATGCGGGCAAGGATCCGCGCGTTATTCCGGCGGCGGGACGGTTCGGCGAGATCGAGCAGATCCTGCACGCGATGAATCGCGACCATGTCGACGGCATCATGCTTGACCTCGGCGTGTCGTCCTTCCAGATCGACGAGGCAGGGCGCGGCTTCTCCTTCATGCGCGATGGTCCGCTCGACATGCGGATGGAAAAGCGCGGGCCAAGCGCTGCCGACGCGGTCAATCACCTGACCGAGGGCGAGCTGGCCGACATCATCCACATTCTCGGCGAGGAGCACGCGGCGCGGCGGATTGCCCGCGAGCTTGTCCACCGCCGCCGGTCGCAGCCCTTCACCACAACGCTGGACCTGGCGGATGTCGTCGAAAAGGCGCTGGGCGGGCGGCGCGGCAAGCCCACGCACCCGGCGACGCGCACCTTCCAGGCGCTGCGCATGTGGGTGAACGACGAGTCTGGCGAACTGGTGCGCGCGCTGGCCGCGGCCGAGCGTGTGCTGAAACCGGGGGGAAGGCTGGTGATCGTAACCTTCCATTCAATCGAGGATCGCATCGTCAAACTCTTCCTGCGGTCGCGTTCCGGCAACGATCCTGGCGTTTCCCGCCACCTGCCGAAAATGGCCAAGGGAAAGGCGCCGACGTTCGAGGTGCTCCAGCGCAAGGCCGTCGAGGCGAGCGAGGCGGAGACGGCGAGCAATCCGCGCGCACGGTCGGCGCGACTGCGCTGGGCGCTGCGCACCGAGGCGCCAGCCTGGAATGTCGACGCCGACGACGGGTTCCGCCTGCCGGGGCTCAAACAGCTTGAGGGAGTTGCCTGATGAAACGCCTGGCCATCATTGGCGGACTGGTCGTCGCGGTGCTCGCAGTCGCCGTCTATCGCGCCAAGCTGAGTGCGGAAGAGACGCAGGTCCGCATCGATGAGCTGAAGATCGAGGCGCAGGCCGAAGAGGCCGCCATCGCCACCCTGCGCGCCGACGAGGCTGTGCTGACGCGGCCTGAGCGTATCGGCGGGATCGCGCAGCAGCAGCTCGGCCTCGAGCCCGCCAACCCAAGCCAGTATGTCGCCCCCGAAGCCCTGAAGCAGCGGCTCGGCGAGGAGAGGCTTCGCCTGCCGGCGCCCGCTGAGGGAGCTCAGCCGCAGCAGCAATGAGAGCTTACGCCGCGCCATATCCGAAGGACGTCTGGGGTCCGCGCCGCGCCCGCATCATTGCGGTCGGCCTCGCGCTGGTCTTCGTCGTGATCGTGGGCCGCTCGGCCTATGTCGCCTTCAACGGACCTGACCGCAGCGCCGTGCCGGTTGCCGCAGTGGAAGACGTGCGCCGCGCCGACATCGTTGATCGCCGCGGCGAACTGCTGGCGACGACGGTGGAGGGGACTTCGCTGGCGGTCGATCCGAGCGCGATCTGGGATTCGCGCGATGTCGTGGCCGGCATCCGCACGGTGTTCCCGGACCTCCGCGAGGATGCGCTGACGGCGATGATGGCCGACAAGAAGCGCCAGTTCGCCTGGGTGAAGCGCGGGCTCGACGACGAGCAGATCAAGGCGCTGAAGGAACTCGGCGTCGAGGGGCTGATGTTCGTCAACGAGGCGCAGCGGCGCTATCCGGGCGGCAGTCTCGCAGGCCACTTCCTCGGCTACACCAGCATCGACGGCGACGGTCTCGAAGGCGTCGAGCGCGTCTATGATGAGCGGCTAAAGCAGGGCGTCGAGCCGTTGCAGCTGACGCTCGACGCCAGCGTGCAGTTTGTCGTGGAAGAAGAACTGACGCGCGCCTTCGCCGATTTCGACATGAAGGGCGCTGCCGGCATCGTGCTCGACGCACATACGGGCGCCGTGCGCGCGATTGCGTCGTGGCCGCAGATCGATCCGCGCCTTCGCGGCGAAGAGGGCGACGACGCGAAGACCAATCGCGCGCTTAATGCTCGCATGGAGCTCGGCTCGATCTACAAGCCTCTGACGGTCGCGGCGGCGCTCGAAGCCGGCGTGCTGCAGGGGACTGATACGTTCGACGTTTCGGCGCCGGTGAAGATCGGCGCGGTCACGGTCCGCGACCAGCATCCGCTGACCCGCGTGTCGGGCAAGGCGGCGACGGCGGAGGACATTCTCGCCGAAAGCTCCAACATTGGCACGGCGATGATCGCGCAGCGGATGGGCGCGGAACGGCAGAAGGAATTTCTCGGCAAAGTCGGCTTGCTGGCCGGTCATGGCGGGGAGGGGCCGCAATGGGCGTCCCCCCTCGTACCGCAGAAGTGGGACCAGACGGCCATGGCGACTGTCGCCTATGGCCATGGCATCTCGGTGAGCCCGCTCGCCTTTGCGATGGCCTACACGCCGTTCGCGAATGGCGGCGAGTATGTGTCGCCGAGCTTCATCGAGCCGGTCGATGCAGGCAGCGTGAAGCGGACGCGCGTGATGTCGGCGCGAACGGCCGACGCCGTGCTCGGCATGATGCGCACGACGGTCACGCAAGGTTCCGGTAAGCTGGCGGAAGCAAATGGCTATGAAGTCGCTGGCAAGACAGGCACGGCGGAGAAGCCTACGCCGAACGGTTACGATCCCGACAGGAACATAACGTCTTTTGCCGCGGTCTTCCCTGCATCCCGTCCACAATTTGTCGTGCTAGTCGTGCTCGATGAAGCGCAGCCCAGAACGGGCGAGCAACGCACGGCCGCCTACACGGCGGCACTGATCGCCGGAAAGGTGATCGCGCGCGCGGCCCCGCTGCTGGATGTGCAGCCCGTGCTGGAGGCGACCGCAACGCGCGGCATCGCCCCCCTCACGCGCACAAGTGCGGAGGCGGACGCGCAATGAAACTGGACTCACTCATCCCCGGCGCCCCCGCGCTCGACATTACCGGCATCACGGCCGACAGCCGCAAGGTGCGGTCGGGCTTCCTGTTTGCGGCGCTTCAGGGCGTGGCGAAGGATGGGCGCGAGTATATCGACGCCGCGATCAAGGCCGGTGCGGTGGCGATCCTCACCGATGATCGTCCGGGGGAATGGGATGTACCGGCGGTGAAGACGGCTGAGCCGCGCCTCACGTTGGCGACGGCGGCGGCGGCATTCCATCCGGTGCAGCCGGGCATCGTGGCGGCGGTGACCGGCACGAACGGCAAGAGCTCGACGGTCGATTTCCTGCGCCAGATTTGGGCGAGCATGGGCCGCAAGGCGGCGTCGATGGGTACGCTTGGAGCGATCGGTCCTTCGGGCGTGGTTGATCTCGGCCACACGACGCCAGACCCGGTCGCCATCCACGACACGCTGGAGAAGCTGGCGAAGGAAGGCGTGACCCACGCGGCGATGGAAGCTTCAAGCCATGGCCTCTCCCAGTATCGCCTGCACGGCGTGAAGCTGGCGGCGGGGGC
>CAIKXW010000036.1 GCA_903831485.1 uncultured Alphaproteobacteria bacterium
ACCACGGGCAGGTCAATCATCTTGCCATTGTGGTTCACCACGCCATCCACGCGGCCCTCCCACGCCGCAAGAATGGCGCGCGCCTCCGCCACATCCGCTTCACTCGCGCCGAAGCCCGCATTCAGCGCCGCGATCTGGTTCGGGTGCACGCACATCGCGCCCGTCAGCCCCATCGCATGCGCTCGCCGCGCATCCGCCGCGAACGCATCGAGATCAGTGAAGTTCGCGATGCTCGACGCCATGCCGATGCCCATGATCCCGCGCGCCGCCGCCGCATACGCAATGGTCTGCGCCGCAAGATCCAGCGACAACGGACCCGGCTTCCGCCCAAGCGTCAGCGAGAAATCCTCGCTCCCCAGCGCCAGCCCGATCAGCCGCGGCCCATCCGCAATCCGAACCACCTGCTCCAGCGCCCGCGGGCTCTCGATTACCGCAACCACCCCCACCGAAAATCGATCCAGCCCCGCCTCATACTCGAGCGCATCCATCATTGCCGACAGGCTGTCCAGCTCCGATGCCTGCTCCACCTTGGGCATCACGATCGCCCGCAGCCCCGGCGTCACCACCGCCTCAAGATCCTCCGCGAGATAGGCCTCGTCGTTGTTGACCCGCACCGTCACGGCCGCGCCCTGCGCCGCGAGAAAGGCCACCGCCTCCGTCGCCTGCGCGCGCGCGCCCGCCTTCGCATCCGCCTGTGTCGAATCCTCAAGATCGACAATCAGCGCGTCAGCCCCCCGTGTATGCGCCTTCTGCCACCGCTGCGGCGCAGCCGCCGGCACAAACAGCATCGAACGCCAGTTCATCTCGTCCCCTCGCTCTAGAACGATTTCGGCATGCCCAGCACATGCGTCGCCACATGGCTGAGGATCAGATTGGTCGAGATCGGCGCCACCTGGTAGAGCCGCGTCTCGCGGAACTTCCGCTCGATGTCGTACTCTTCCGCAAAGCCGAACCCGCCATGCGTCTGCACGCAGACGTCGGCGGCATACCAGCTGGCTTCCGACGCCGTCATCTTCGCCATGTTGGCCTCCGAACCGCACGGCTCGCCAGCCTCAAACAGCTGGGCCGCATGATCCACCATCAGCCCCGCTGCCGTCACCTGCACATGCGCCCGCGCGATCGGGAACTGCACGCCCTGGTTCGCACCGATCGGCCCGCCGAACACGGACCGCTCCTTCGCATAAGCCGAGGCGCGATCAACGAAGAACTTCCCGTCGCCGATACACTCCGCCGCGATGAGAATGCGCTCCGCATTCATCCCGTCGATGATGTACTTGAACCCCGCCCCCTCACGTCCGATCAGGTTGTCAGCCGGCACTTCCATGTCGTCGAAGAACAGCTCCGTCGTCGCATGGTTCAACATCGTGCGCACCGGCTTGATCGTCAGCCCCCCCTTCTTGTCTGGGGTGCCCTTCGCCTCCCGCATGTCGACCAGCAGGACGCTCATCCCGTCCGACGTCTTTCCCGCATCATCGCGCGGAGACGTCCGGCACAGCAGCACCATCAGGTCCGAATGCTCAGCCCTGCTGATCCAGATCTTCGACCCGTTGACCACATACTTGTCGCCCACACGCTTCGCGAACGTCTGTATCCGCGTCGTGTCCGTACCGCTCGTCGGCTCGGTCACGCCAAACGCCTGTAGCCTGATCTCGCCGCTCGCCACCTTCGGCAGCCAGCGCTCTTTCTGCGCCTCGCTGCCATGCCGCAGCAGCGTCCCCATCGTGTACATCTGCGCATGACACGCCGCGCCATTGGCCCCCGACCGATGGATTTCCTCCAGCACCGCACACGCCGCCGACAGCCCCAGCCCCGCGCCGCCATATTGCTCCGGTATCAGCACCGACAGCCACCCCGCCTCGGTCAGCGCCGTCACGAACTCCGTCGGATACGCCCGCTCGCGATCCAGCGCCCGCCAGTACGGCCCCGGAAACCGCGCGCACAACTTGCGCACCGCCTCGCGAATCTCAGGATGTGTCTCAGCCTTGCTCATGTCGTCAGTCTGCGGCGCCCGTCGGCATTCGTCATCAGCCTTTCAGTCCGGCAAGGCATCCGGTCCGCTCCAGCAACGGATCAAGCTCGGCCTTGGCTTGAGCCGGAAGCTCCGCATACATCCGCCGCAGCGTCTCGAGACACTTCACCTGATACTTGAAGGCGCCCTGCTCATAAGGCATCCCCAGCGCCGAAAAGCTGAACGTCTCCTTGCCGGCAGCCACCGCATGCGCATTGGCTGTCAGGAACGGGAAGTACACCTCGCCCGCAAACACCAGCAGCTTCTCCACCACCGGCCCCCGCGCCTCGCCCGGTCCGCGCCAGGCGCCTTCCAGCCCCGACAGATCGTCCATCTGCTCCAGCCAGCGGAAGGTCAGAGGCGCTTGTCGCCGCATCAACCGCTCCGGCGTCGGATCGGACGCCAGCTGCGAGAACTGGCCCATCCACGCAAACTCCGCGAGAGATGGCCGAGACCCGAACCAGAACTGCGAGACCGTGCACTGCTCCTCCAGCATCGCGCATAGCCGCCGCATCGTCTCTTCGATCAACGGCGCATTACCGGGCGTGCACCCGACAAGCGCCATGCGCCCCGTCTGGCGCGCCCGGAAGAAATCCGCGAAAGCCTGTATCTGCTCCATCCCGCCGCCGCGGTGGCGATCATAGGAAAGCCAGCGCGACACAGCCTCCTGATCCTCCTCGTAGAACCAGCGATAGTGGAACATCAGCTTCGTCGCCCACTCATCGCCCATGTCCTCCAGCAGGCAGGCCAGAAACCTGTCCGCCTCATCCACCGGTACGATGCCGCGCTCCGCATGGCGTTGCTCGAGTTCAAAGATCATCGGCGTCGAGTCATTGCGCCATTCCCCGCCGGGATACTGGATCACCGGGATCACAGGGGCCTTCACGTTTGCGAACACAGGCTCCATGTTCGCCCCGAGCGGCTCCCAGACATGGGGCAGGCGGCGATACCGCATGATCGCCCGCATCTTCATCGAGTAGGGCGAGCCAAGCCCGCCAATGATCCGATAATGTCCCGCCACCTGCGTCTCCCCGTGCTTCGGCTGTCCGCATGAATTCACCGGCAGGACAGCCCGCCCCGATACGAACCTTCCGGCCGCGAACGTCAAGACGGCGCGAAAGTCCCGGCGGTTGTGTCCCCCGCGCTCGCCGCTATGTTGCCCCCGCTTCCAGAGGATTCCCGCATGACCAAGCTCCGCCGCGCCGCCATCGTCAGCCCGCTCCGCACAGCGGTGGGCAAGTTCCAGGGCGCGCTCGCGCCGATGCAGGCAGGCGATCTCGGCGCGGTCATCCTCAAGGCCCTCGTTGAGCGCACGAAAATCGACCCCGAACGCATCGACGACGTGGTCTTCGCGCAAGGCTATCCTTCTGGTGAAGCCCCCTGCGTCGCCCGCTGGTCAGCCCTCGCGGCAGACCTACCCATCTCCGTCCCCGGCTACCAGCTTGATCGCCGCTGCGGCTCTGGCCTCCAGTCGATCATCGACGCCGCCATGTTCGTCCAGACAGGCGCAGCCGATGTCGTGGTCGCCGGCGGCGTCGAAAGCATGACCAACGTCGAATACTATTCCACCGACATGCGCTCCGGCGCCCGCGCCGGCTCCGTCACGATGCACGACCGTCTTCAGCGCGGCCGGGTGATGAGCCAGCCCATCTCCCGCTTCGGCGTCATCACCGGCATGATCGAAACCGCCGAGAACCTCGCCAAGGACTACCAGATCGGCCGCGAAGAGTGCGACGAGTATGCCGCGCGCAGCCAGCAACGCGCCGCCGCCGCATGGAAGGCCGGCAAGTTCGACAATGAACTCGTCCCCGTCGCCGTGCCGCAGAAGAAGGGCGATCCCGTCATCTTCAGGATGGACGAAGGCGTCCGCGGCGACGCCACCGCCGCCTCGCTCGGCGCCCTCAAGGCTATCGAGAAGGGCGGGGTGGTTACCGCCGGCAACGCCTCGCAACAGAACGACGCGGCAGCCGCCTGTCTTGTTGTTGCCGAAGACAAGCTGGAAGAACTCGGCCTCGAGCCGATGGGCTGGTTCGTCGGCTGGGCCGCTGCCGGCGTCGAACCGTCCCGCATGGGCATCGGCCCCGTTCCCGCCGTCGAACGCCTGTTCGCCCGCACCGGCCTCAAGTGGAAAGACATCGACCTCGTCGAGCTCAACGAAGCCTTCGCCCCGCAAGTCCTTGCCGTCCTCAAAGGCTGGAACTGGAACGACGCCGACAAGCTCAACGTCAACGGCTCCGGCATCTCCCTCGGTCACCCCATCGGCGCCACTGGCGGCCGCATCCTAGCCAACCTGATGAACGAGCTCCAGCGCCGCGAAGCTCGCTACGGCCTCGAAACCATGTGCATCGGCGGCGGCCAGGGCATAGCGGCGGTATTCGAACGCGCCGCATAACGGTACTTGCCTCCCTAAGTCGCAACGCGATCGGGGAAGGTGGCACGCGCGCTCTTGGCGCGCATGGCGGCACGCCGCGCCGAAGCGCAGCGAAGGCGACCGGCAAAGCCACACGTCCCCAAAATCTGAATCACGCTCGGAAACCCGCACGCCATTGAGGGATGGGGAGCTCGCTCTTCTGAATTGATTCAAAGCGCTGCGCCAAAAAAGTGCAGCACACAGAGATCACGAGAAATGTCCTATCCAGCACCCTCTCCGCGCGGCCGTATAGTCGCGCCCATGGTCGGCGGCCCCACGATCGCGATCGCCCCCTCGGCCGCGATCCCGCTGGCCCTCTGCCTGCACGAGCTTGCCACCAACGCGGTCAAATACGGGGCGCTGTCGTCTTCCACCGGTGAAGTCAGGTGCGACTGGGCGCATGTTGATGGCGGTCTCGGCCTGCTTCGCGGGACAGAGTCCGGCGGCCCCGCTGTCGACAAGCCGCGTCAGTCCGGCTTCGGCACGCGCATGATCGGCGCAGCCCTCAACGGCGTGCCGGGCGGATCTGCGGTGATGAAGTTCGAACGCGACGGCGTCCGTTGCGCACTCGCTTTCGCGTCGGCCTGAACCTACTTCTCGGGATAGGACGCGGTGTTTGCCCGATCGCCCGACCAGATCGCCCCGCCATCCAGCGGATAGGACGCCACGACCTGAGCCTCGAGGTTCACATGCTTCTGGCCCTTCACTTCGAACAGCGCCTCGAAGTCGCCCTCCGCCGGCGTCTTCTGCGCAACGCGCGCCAGCCGGTCGAGCTGCGTCACGGCCTCCGCCACGCCCATGACAGCAGTGTCGCGTGATCCGGAAAGGATGGCGATGCGATTACCTGTCGGCCCCTCGAACGATGAGAAGAACCCATAGTCGCGATACATCTGGTCCCCGGGCGCCGCCAGAAACGCCTCGCTGTTATAGGTCTTGCCCGATTTGCGATCGACGATCTGGTCATAGCTCTCGCCCAGCGCAAACCGCGACGACGAGAACACCGGATCGCGCAGCGGCCCCAGCCCGCTCAGCAGGCCGACATAGATGATGTCGTTCGTCTTCATCCGGTCCGGCGTCAGCTCCGAGGCCAGTGTCACCTGAACATCCCGCCCCTCGCGCAGCAGCGGCGCAAGGTCAGCCAGCGCAAACGCAGCCGACGCCGGCAGGTATTGCATGGCGACGTCCGAATACGTCTCGATGCTCTCAGGATTACCCCGCTGGGCCGAGACAAGGTCTTCCTTGTTGTTGATCGCAAAGTCGCGGATCAGGCGTTTCAGCACCACGCGATCCTCGTACTCGCCGAACATGTAGTAGTCACCGACGACGATCAGCAGCGGCCGCTCGCTCGCCGCGATCTCGCTCCAGATCCCGGTGTCGGCCAGGCGCTGTTGGCTGGCTGCGGGCCGCCCGGCCAGCATGCTCCACGCCACGATGTTCCCGCCGATCGCCAGCACGGCCACGCAGCCGGCAACCAGCCCCCAGCTCATCTTGCGGCGGGCAGGGGTCGCGACCTTCTCCTCGGCAACCGGGGTCTCCACTTCGGTCGCATCGGCGGCGTTCGGGTTAATGCCGACGATCCGATAGTCACCCTTGGGGATGTCCAGCCGCACGCCAGCCGGCGCACCGTTCCGAAGGTAGAATTCGTCCAGCCGCTTGCGCAGCCGATGAATGTAGACCCGGGCGACGGGATCATCGCGCATCGCCTCTGCGTCGCTCTTCCCGAACACGGCAAGGGCAATTTCCGCCTCTTTCGGCGGCCGCCCATCAGCAGAACGCAGGGCCAGAAAGTCGAACAGCTCAAGCAGCCGGCCCGACTGCCCCAGCACACCGGACTCGCGCACGCGCGCGATCTCCGCGGTGGTTGCGGGATCGAGCGGGGCGGTCGGTTCTGTGGGCGTAACGCTCATGTAACGTCCGGAAATCCAGCCCTTGTTGTACCGCGCCGACAGCGCCCGAGTCTCGGTCCGGAGACTTCACGTTGTAGGTACGGCTGCCATTCGCGGCGGCTGCGGCAGCCTTCACACACCCCAGTCCGATGCGTCAATCCAGGCGAGGCTCCGCAACGACTGCTGCTCGGACGCAGGCAAATTCTTGCAGAGGTTGAATGTCTTGCAGCGTCAGCCAGCCCGTTCGACGCGTTTGGATGATTGTGGCCTATACCGGCCAGCATCAGGTTACTGAGCGGCATCCCTGTGGTCGGCGCGCTCCTGCGAGCCTAGTCACCCTCGGGCAGAGGCGGAGGATACTTCGCCTCGTCCTTGCCGAGCTGCCGCGCGATCAGGTCCTCCCGCATCGTCTGGAGCGTCCACGACACATTGTCGCCGACGCGGGGGCTCGGATAGGTGAAGGTGTTGATCGCCAGCGCCCGCGTCGCCATCGCCACCGTGCCGGTGAGACCGTGCAACTCGCGCGTCGCCTTGAGCCCCGCCTCGCGCGCGATCCGGCTGACCATCCGCACATAGTCCTCCGATATCGCACTC
>CAIKXW010000037.1 GCA_903831485.1 uncultured Alphaproteobacteria bacterium
CATAAGCCTGTTACCGCGCCCGACGTGTTTTGAGAGGACTGAATGCCCGAAGCCTTGCCCGAAGCGCTCGTAGCAACCGAGGATTTCTCCCTCATTGCGCTGTTCCTGCGTGCGGACCTGATCGTGCAGGCGGTCATGGCGATCCTGGCGCTGGCCTCGGTCTGGTCGCTGGCTGTGGCGATCGACAAGTTCGTCTCGATCTCGGGCGCCAAGTCGCGCGCCAAGAAGTTCGAGCAGGCCTTCTGGGCTGGCCAGCCCATGGATGACCTCACCGACCGCATCACCGACAAGCCGGCCGAGGCGATGGCGCGGGTGTTTTCCGCAGGCGCGCGCGAGTGGCGCGAAAGCCGCCGCGGGGCCGCGGGCGACGACACGAACCGTGCAATCGTCGAGCGCGCCACGCAGATGATGGACGTCGCCGTGAACCGCGAGACGCAGCGGATGGAGACGGGCCTTTCGACCCTCGCCATTATCGCGTCATCTACGCCCTTCATCGGCCTGTTCGGCACGGTGATCGGGATCATGAACTCGTTCCGCAACATTGCGGCGCAGGGCGAGACCAACCTGACCGTCGTGGCGCCCGGCATCGCGGAAGCGCTCTTCGCCACCGCGCTCGGCCTTTTCGCGGCCATTCCGGCGCTGATCTTCTACAACAAGTTCTCAGCCGATGTTTCGGCCTTCTCGGACCGCATGACGAATTTCGCGCAGGAAGTTTCCGCGCGCTTGTCCAAGCGTCTCAACGAACGACGGGACGCCTGACATGCCGATGTTGATGAAAGGTTCGGGAGGCAGGCGCGGACGGCGGCGGCCTATGGCCGACATCAACGTGACACCGATGGTCGACGTGATGCTTGTTCTGCTCGTCGTATTCATGGTGACGGCGCCGATGCTGGCGACCGGCGTTTCCGTGTCGCTGCCGAAGGTGACGGCAGAGCAGATGCCGACAGAGAACCAGCGGCCGCTGGTGGTGACCATCGACAAGGACGGCGCCGTCTATCTGGGGATGGAAGATACGCCGGTTGAGCTCAAGGACCTTGCGCCGCAACTTATGGCGCTGGCGGAAAACAATATCGAGAAGCGCGTCTATGTACGCGCCGATGAAATGGTGGCGAACGGGGTGGTCGTGAAAGTGCTCGCGCTGTTGCAGACAGCCGGCTTCAGAAACGTTGGCCTGCCCGTGGACCCGAATGTGGCGCGGCGCATCATGCAGGGAGGCTGATCCCGCTGATGACAAGGCTGCCCCCTGCTTCGATCGCGTCCCTGCCGTCTGCGTTTTTCTCCTTCCTGCTGCATGGCGGTGTGGTGATCGCAACGCTGTTGTCGATGCCGCAGGCTGAGCCGCTGACGGTGATGACGCAGCACTATGTGCCGATCGAACTGGTCGACATGTCGGACGAGACAAACCTGACTGAGATCGCTGCGGCGATGGAGAAGGCCGAGGAAGAAGCCTCGCTCGAAGAGGAATCCAAGGCAGCGCCTGCCCCTGCCCCGCCGCCTGTCGAGGAGGACGCCGTCTCGTTCGACGAACCGAAAGAGCAGCCGAAGCAGGAACCCAAGAAGGATCCGCCGAAGGCGGCGCCCGCGCCGTCGAAGTCGCTGAGCAGCGAGCTGGACGACATTCTCGCCGGCATCGAGAAGGCGCCGAAACCATCGAAATCCAACAGCAATGTCGCGCCTGCAAGTGCTGCGAACGAGGCGCCGCGGATGAGCGTGGGCGATCGCCGGCAGATGACCGCGACGATCATCGACATCCTTGTCTCGCAGCTGAAGGACAACCGCTGCTGGGCCGACCACAGCGACATGGCTGACGCGAAGCGGCTGCGCGCGACGTTCCGCATCGCCTTTGGCCGCAATGGCAAGTTTTCGATGCAGCCAGAGCTGGTGTCGCCGACGCGCAAGCCAGCGAACGACCCGCCGCTCAACACGTTCATCGTGCACGCCGAGCGCGCGCTCAGCATGTGCAATCAGAAGGGGTGGATCGTTCCGGAAGCCTATTTCCGCCTGCCGGAGCCCAGGACAATCGACCTCGAATTCCTGCCCAAGATCGGAGCCGATCAATGACCAAGAGAAAGACTGCCGGGGGGATGGCCGCGTTCTTCAGCAAGCTGGCGATGGCCGCGTTCAGCGCGTTTGCGCTTGTGTCCGTGGCGCCGCACGCGCCGGCGCACGCGCAGCTTCGCGCGCAGGTGGTGGGCGAGCAGTATATCCCGCTGCGCATCGCAGTACCTGACTTCGACGGCACTGGCCCGAACGCCGCGCAGATCGCGCAGGACATTTCCAATGTGCTGCGCGCCGACCTCGGGTCCTCCGCGCCCTTCCGCGTGCTCGACAAGACGGCCTTCATTGAGAAGGATCTGGACATCACGCTGCAGCCGATCTTCGCCAACTGGACTGTTGCGGGTCTCGAAACGCAGGCGCTGGTCGTTGGCAATGTCGTGGTCAACCCGACCAATAATTCAATGACCGTGCAGTTCCGGCTGTGGGACGTCTATGGCCAGAAGCTGCAGTACGAGATGGGCTATGAAGTTCCCACACCCCTCAACTGGCGGCGTCTCGCGCACAAGGTCGCCGATGACATCTTCACCCAGCTGACCGGAGACCCGGGCTATTTCGACAGCCGCGTGGTGTTCGTGTCAAAGACGCCGGGCGATGAACCTTACAAGGGCCGCCTCGCCATCATGGACCAGGACGGCGCGAACGCAGAATTCCTGCTGTCGAACTATGCTGCTGTGATCAATCCGCGCTTCTCGCCGACGGACCAGGTCGTGCTGTACGGCGCCTACATTCCTGATCCGCGTTATCCCGGCGCGACCTTGCTGCGGACATATCTCTACGACCTCTCGACCGGACGGCAGGAAATGCTTGCGGAGGGCGCGGGCCAACTCGACTTCTCCGCGCGCTTCTCACCGGATGGCAAGTCGATCGTGTTCAACCGCGCCGAGCGGGGCAACACGGACATCTACAAGATCGACCTCGCCTCGCGGCGGCTGACGCGCCTGACCACGGACTCCTCGATTGACGTGTCGCCATCGTTTTCGCCGGATGGAACGCAGATCGTGTTCCAGTCCGATCGTGGGGGCTCGAAACAGCTTTACATCATGAACGCCGATGGGTCGCGGATGAACTGCCCGCGTGGCGGATCGGGTGAGGCGTGCAGGATCACCTTCGGCGAGGCTGGCTACAGCTTCACCGACCCGGTCTGGTCCCCCCGAGGAGACTGGATCGCCTTCTCGCGTCAGGGCGGCGGCCAGTTTGTGGTCGGCGTCATCCAGAAGGATGGCAGCGGCATGCGCATCCTGACCGATGGTTATCAGGACGAGAGCCCGACCTGGTCGCCGAACGGACGGGTGATTGCCTTCGAACGGACAGCTTCACGAGCGGCGGGGCCGAAGATCCACAGCATCGACCTGACAGGCCGCAACGAGCGCCGCCTGCCCACACCTCGCGACGCCACAAATCCGACGTGGGGGCCGGTGCTGAAGATGCAGTAGCCCGTAGCCGAACGGGGCCTATGTAGCTCGTGTGGCGACAGAAACACTCCAGTCATCAAAAATCGTTGCGAAGTTGACATTACTATATTGCAATGACGCCTCACCTTTGTCACAAAAACAGCTCAAGTATATTGGAGCTTCGCAGCTTCTAAACGCTTCCCGGACTTGCAATTGTATTGCAATTCGCAGGTAATACCGGGGGATTGGATATGCGCCTTCTTGGGGGGCGCGCCGGGAACAAGGAGACTAAAGACTATGCGGACACTCAGCCTGTCACTGCTCGCCACAGCGACGATCGCCCTCGCGGCTTGCGCCTCGAATCCTCCTCCGGAGCCGCCGCCCACGCCGAGCGCTTCGAACACCACGACGGTGACGCCCCCGGTCCAGCCGCCGGCTCAGCCGCCGCGGGTTACGCCGCCGGTCCCGACCGGTCCTTCGGCCGGCTCGAAGGCTGATTTCGCTGTCAAGGCCACGGACCGCGTGTATTTCGACTACGACGCCTACAATCTCGATTCGGACGACCAGCGTTCGCTGGCGTCGCAGATCGCCTGGCTGAAGCAGTTCCCGTCGACTCGCGTGGAAGTGCAAGGTCACGCCGACGAGCGCGGCACGCGCGACTACAACATCGCGCTCGGCGAGCGCCGTGCGCAGTCGGTGAAGTCGTTCCTTGTCGCCCAAGGCATCTCGGAAAGCCGCATCCAGACGATCTCGTTCGGCAAGGACAAGCCGCTGGACATGGGCCGCGACGAGGCCGCGTGGGCGCGCAACCGGAACTCCTACACAAACGTCATCGTCGAAGCGATCAGCTAGACCTGAAGTACAGTTCGCCGCCCGGGTCCGCCATAATTTCGGCCCGGGCGGCGAATACTTTCAGGACATGAGACACTCACGTTCCATGCCCTCGCCGTCCGCCTCACGCGCCTTTGCGCCATCGGCCAGCCGGCCACGTTCAATCGCCCTAACCATGAAATCTCAAGCAGCGCCAACATCCTGGCTCAGGCCGGTGATCTGGACGGTGGCCTGTGCGGCTGCCGCGTTCACGCTTGTCGGCCTCGCGCCGCGGGCTGATGCGCAGGTGTTCAGCTCGACCCCCTATGTGGCGGGTCCGGATCCGGCCGTCGAACAGCTGCGGCTGCGGCTTGAGGCGCTCGAAGGCGACCTGCGCAAGGCTGTGAGCCAGGCCGAGTCGCTGGGCGCCCAGCTCGGCGATGCACGCCGCGTCGCCGACCAGGCCGATGCCGGACGCCGGCGCGCCGAGGCCGAATTGCAGCTCCTCAAGGACCGGGTCGAGACGCTGGAGGAAATCGTCAACGGCGAGGCGCAGCCGGGCAGATCGACATCCGGCAGCCTCAGGGCGCCGGGCGCAGCATCGCCGAACCAGCTTGCAGCGGCGCCGGCGCCTGCCGCGATCGACACGGCTGCCTTGCCGCAGGACGAGGAGGGGCTGTTCACAGAATCCCACGCCATGCTGATCGGCGGCAACTTTCCCGGCGCCGAGGAGGCGTTCGGCCTGCTGCTGACAAAGTATCCGAAGGGCAAGAAGGCGTCTGACGCCCAGTACTATCTGGGCGAGTCCCTGCTCTACCAGGACAATTATCCGGAGGCGGCTGCTGCTTATGGCAAGCTGATCAAGGAGTACCCGACGTCCGCGAATGCGCCGACCGGCCTGGTGAAGCTGGCGCGGGCGATGCGGTTGATGGACAAGACCACGGAGGCGTGCCGGACGCTGGACCTGATGAGCAAGCAGTTCCCGAAGGCGTCCGCCGTCGCCAAGCAGATGGCGGCGCAGGAGCGTCAATACGCCAAGTGCGTCTGACGCGGATCCCGTTCTGAGCCCGGCGCGGCAACACGGCAGTTCTTGATTTGGATGTCCGGGGCTATGCCGAAGCAAATCCTGATTCGGGGAGACATGACGTGCGCCTGATCCGAATCCTCCCGGCAACGTTGGCGGCTGCGACGCTTGTTGCAGGCGTCGCCCTTGCACAGCCGCCATCGGCCGAGCGCGTGCGCAGCGGCATCTTCGATGCGTCCGATCCCGCCGGCATGGCGCGCTTCATGGAGCGCACGGGCTATCGCGTCGAATTACGCGCGGACACGCGCGGCGATCCCGTGATTGCCGGGCGGTTCTCGACGTCGGAATACCTGATCCAGTTCTACGAATGCGAGGGCGGCCAGTACTGCAACTCGGTACAGTTCGTGTCGCAAGCTGCGCGGCCGGCGACACTGACGCCGGAGGCAGTGAACGCCTTCAACATCCGCTGGCGCTATGTGCGCATCACCTATGACGCGACGCAGGTGAAGCTGGTGATGGACCTGAACCTCGATGCAGGCGTGACCGGCGACAATCTCGAGGACACGCTCGACATCTGGCGTCAGCTGGTCGAAATCTACGAGCGTGAAATCCTCAACAAAAAGTAGCCGGGCAGGACTTTCGCCGCTGGCGCAGCGAGCGATCGCGGCGCTCGGATGCCTTGTTCCTGCAGGCTCCAGCGTGGGCGTCGCTGTTTCGGGCGGCTCCGACTCCATGGCGCTTCTGATGTTGGCGGCGGCGTACCGCGACGCGGCGGGCGTCTCGCTACGCGCAATCACGATCGATCATGGCTTGCGCCCGGAAGCAAAGGATGAGTCGCGTCTCGTGGGGCGCTTCTGCGAGACGCTTGGAGTCCAGCACGATGTGGTTCGTTGGGAACGCGTGGCGACCAATGCGCTGAGTCAGCCAGTCAGCCAGGAAGAAGCGCGGCGGGCGCGGCATGCCTTGCTAGCCGGCTGGGCGAGGCGGCTTGGCGTTGCTCAGATCGCGCTCGGCCACACGCGCGACGACAGGCTGGAAACTTTCCTGATGCGCGCGCGGCAGGCGTCGGGGTGGCACGGGCTGGCGGGGCCGATGCCGAACAGCGTCTCGCCGGTCTGGCCGGAAGGGCGGCTGATGCCGCTGATCCGTCCGCTGCTTGCTTTCGGGCGGGACGAACTTCGCGAAGAACTGACGTCGCGCGGCGTTGGCTGGGTGGACGACCCTTCGAACGACGCGACGCGGTTCGAGCGCGTGCGGATGCGCAAGCTGCTGGCGAGGATGAGCCCAACGGCGCGCGCGCAGACGCTGAACGTGATGGACGGGCTGATGCGGCTGAGGGCGTCGGTCGCGAGCGAGGCGTTGTCGTTGTTCGGGCGATCGCTGGCGAGCGGCCCTTCCGGCGACATGGGGATCGCACTGGAGACACGGGCGACGACAGGCGCGGAAGCGTGGACCCGGTTCATCGAGGCCATGGTGATGGCGGCGGGCGGGGGCGAGCGCGCGGCGCGGCGCGATGCGCTGGACAGGCTGCTGGGCCGGATCGCGGCGGACGACCCCCAGCTTGCGCGTGGCGTAACGCTGGCGGGGGCCAGGATTCGTGTTCGAAACGACGCGTTCCTGTGCTTCGGGCGGGCCCCGGCGCGCCGCGGCGCACGGGCGGCGGAAAGCGGCAAAGCCCCTGAATGGGACCGGGCGGAGGCGCTGTTGACCGTGCCCGATCTACGGGTTCTGGCGGTCTGAGCCGGTCCTGGCGGAAAATCATGCAAAAAGACGCAGGTTTGTGACGTTGGCTTAACCGATATGCACTCGTTTTCCGACAATATGCCCCCTATCTTCGGGTATCCGTATCCCCGCACGAAAAGGCTGTGCGAATGAATATGCGCAACATGGCGCTCTTGGGCGTCGTCTTGTTCCTCCTGATCGCGCTGGTCACCGTGATGACCACGTCATCCGGCACTGCAGGCGCAACCGAAATCACCTATTCCGAGTTCCAGCGGCAGGTCGACTCCGGGCAGATCAAGGACGCCACGATCAAGGGCAACAAGGTGTCCAGCGTCGTGAATGGCCAGCGCCAGGTCGCCGTGTTCCGCGAGATGGAACTCGACTTCGCCAGCCGGCTACAGACCAAGGGCGTCAATGTGAAGGTTGAAGACGCCGAGTCCGGCGGCACCATCCTCAGCTACTTCATCTCGGCCCTGCCCCTCCTCTTCATCGTCGGCCTCTGGTTCTTCCTGATGCGCCAGATGCAGGGCGGCGGCGGACGAGCGATGAGCTTCGGCAAGTCCAAGGCGCGGCTACTGACGGAAAAACATGGCCGCGTGACGTTCGATGACGTTGCTGGCGTGGACGAGGCCAAGGAAGAACTCGAGGAGATCGTCGACTTCCTGAAGGACCCGACCAAGTTCCAGCGCCTCGGCGGCAAGATTCCGAAAGGCGCGCTGCTGGTCGGCCCGCCGGGTACGGGTAAAACCCTGATCGCGCGCGCGGTCGCGGGCGAAGCCAACGTTCCGTTCTTCACCATCTCGGGCTCCGACTTCGTCGAGATGTTCGTGGGCGTCGGCGCAAGCCGCGTGCGCGACATGTTCGAGCAGGCGAAGAAGAACGCACCCTGCATCATCTTCATCGACGAGATCGACGCCGTCGGCCGTCATCGCGGCGCCGGCCTCGGCGGCGGCAATGACGAGCGCGAACAGACGCTGAACCAGCTGCTGGTCGAGATGGACGGGTTCGAGGCAAATGAAGGCATCATCATCATCGCCGCGACCAACCGCCCCGACGTGCTCGACCCTGCCCTGCTGCGCCCCGGTCGTTTCGACCGTCAGGTCACCGTGGGCAATCCGGACATCGTCGGACGCGAGAAGATCCTGAAGGTCCACATGCGCAACGTGCCGCTGTCGAAAGACGTCGAGCCGAAAACGATCGCGCGCGGCACGCCGGGCTTCTCCGGCGCCGATCTCGCCAACCTCGTCAACGAGGCGGCTCTGCTTGCAGCCCGCCGTGGCAAGCGTTCGGTCGGGATGCGCGAGTTCGAGGACGCCAAGGACAAGGTCATGATGGGACCTGAGCGCAAGTCCATGGTGATGACGCAGAAGGAAAAGGAAGCCACCGCTGTCCACGAAGCGGGGCACGCCATCGTCAACATGCTGGTGGCCGGCAACGATCCCCTGCACAAGGTGACAATCATTCCGCGCGGCCGTGCGCTGGGCGTGACCTGGTCGCTGCCTGAGGCGGACCGGCTGAGCTACACCAAGACCTGGGCCGAGGCGAAGATCGCCATGGCGTTCGGCGGACGTATCGCCGAACAGCTGGTCTATGGCGAGGAGCACCTCAACACGGGCGCATCAAGCGACATCACGCAGGCGACGAGCATCGCGCGCAGCATGGTGACCGAATGGGGCATGAGCGAGCTGCTCGGCCCGCTGCGCTACTCGCCCAACGAGCAGGAAGTGTTCCTGGGTCACTCGGTGACGCAACGCCAGAATGTCTCGAGCGAGACGGCCCGCATGATCGACCAGGAAGTGCGGCGCATCGTGACGGACGGCGAGAAGAAGGCACGGCAGGTGCTGACGGACAACCGTCACCTGCTCGACCAGCTCGCGGCGGCGCTGATGGAGTATGAGACGCTGAGCGGCGATGAAGTGAGCGAGCTGTTCAAGGGCAACCGCCCGGATCGCCCGGATGACACGCCGTCCGGCCCGACCTCGGCTGTGCCGGTTATCAAGAAGAAGCCGCCGCGCGAAGGCTTTGGCGGAGAGCCGGAACCACAGCCGACCTGATCGGCAAGACGCTGTTAACTGACCAGAGGCGGCGGCGCGAAGGCGTCGCCGCTTTTGTTTCGTGGCGCGCTTAACGCGCCAGGTGTCTGATTTGATCGTTGCGTTGGGCGTTTCGTTTACGCGTGATGGCTAATCTCCGGGACGTTCGGAGACACGCCCATGATGCGCACGCTTTTCGTTGCTTCCCTTTTCGTCGGCGCCGGCGCCGCGCTTTCACCCGCCGCAGTCGCTCAGAACTCCGACTGGAGCGGCCCATATCTTGGCGTCGGCTTCGGCTATTCGTTCAAGTCGGACGACGAGATCGTGGTGTTCGACACCGACCGCGACGGCGTGTTCGACGACACGGTGCGCACGAGCGGCGGCGCCAACGCATTCTCGCCCGGCTTCTGCAACGGCGCAGCCATGGGGCCTACCGCGGCGGCTGGATGCCGCACCGGCGATGGCAGCATCAAGCTGTCGGTGCGCGCGGGCTACGACCTGCAGTTTGGTAACTGGGTTGTCGGCGCAGTGGCGGACTATGGTGCGGTGAACCTTGGCGACGACGTCACAGCGTTCTCGTCGACGCCTGCGTCGTCCTATACGTTTACGCGCGATCTCAATGCACTGACATCGTTGCGTGCGCGCGGCGGATGGGCGGGCAAGGCCGGGCTCCTGTATGCAACCGCAGGTATGGCGTGGGGCGACATGGACCAGTCGTTCACCACCACCAACACGGCGAACACCTTCACGCCGTCGGAAGACAGCGAGATCGACGGCTACCAGATCGGGCTCGGCTATGAGGTGAAGCTGGGCGACGTCTGGCTGGTTGGATCCGGCTGGTCGATGGGACTCGAGTACATCTGGACGGAACTTGATGACGGCGATTATCCGGTTTCAGCCGGCCCCGGCACGGCGACGGCGGGCAACCCATTCATCATCGTCGATCCGACCGGGACCGACATGAAGCGCACCAAGGACCTGTTCGAGTACAGCACGGTGGGCCTCACGCTGAACTGGCGGCCGTAGTCCGCGTCGAAGGCGGGGATTTCTGTTGCCGGCGGCCCACGCAGGCCGCCGATTTCTTTTTCCGCCCGCGTGAGTTTCAGTGATCCGCTGAGCGAATGACCCGCAGGGACTATGTGCCGGAGGTGTCGGGGGGACTGACGCTGACCCGGAGCCCGTAGATTGTTTGTTTTCGGTATGACACGCGGCGGCCCGACTGGGCCGCCGTTTGTTTTTTGGCTCAAGCGACCTTCACCATCCGCTTGCCGACATTGTCGCCGGCGAGCAGGCCGATCAGAGCGTTGGGCAGGTTGTCGAAGCCGTCGATGATGTCCTCGCGGACTTTCAGCTGGCCGGAGGCGACCCAGCCTGAGAGCTCAGCCAGCGCCTTTGCATTCTGCTCCTCGAAATCCATCACGATGAAGCCGCGCATGGTGAGGCGCTTCGTGACGATCAAGCCGGGCACGCCGCGGGGGCCATGCGCCTGCGGGCTGTCGTATTGCGAGACTGCGCCGCAGCACGCGATGCGGCCATTGTTGTTCATGTTGAAGAGGCAGGCTTCGAGAACGTTGCCGCCGACATTGTCGAAATAGACGTCGATGCCCTGGGGCACGGCGGCGCGCATCGCTTTCGAAAAGCTTTCGGCCTTGTAGTCGACGGCGGCGTCGAAGCCGAGTTCGCGCGTCAGCAGCTCGCACTTGGCCGCCCCTCCCGCGATGCCCACCGTACGGCAACCCTTGATCTTCGCGATCTGCCCGACGATCGAGCCGACTGATCCGGCGGCGGCGGAGACGACGACCGTCTCGCCTGCTTTCGGCTGTCCGCATTCGAGCAGACCGAAATAGGCGGTGAGACCCGCAACGCCATAGATGCTCATGAGATAGGTGATCGGCTCGCCCGCCGGCGCCTTGCCGAGCTTCGTGACGTGCTTGCCCTTGAGCACGGCGTAGTCCTGCCAGCCCGTGTCGCCCCAGACGAGGTCGCCAGCGGCGAAACCCGGAGCCTTGCTTTCGACCACCTCGGCCATGCCGCCGCCGGCCATCACATCGCCGGCCTTGATGGCGGCGCGGTAGGTCGCGCCCCACATCCACGCCCGGTTGGCTGCGTCGAGGGAGATGTAGCGCGTGCGCACCAGAACCTCGCCATCGCCCGGGCTCGGAATGGCGCTTTCCGCGGCCTTGAAGACGTCGGGGGTGAGCTTTCCGGTGGGCAGGTGGTCGATCACGAACTGTCTGTTTGCGGGCATTGACGCTTCCCTCGGATGTCTGCTGCGCAGGCTCGCCAGCCCACGCTCTGGCCTGATAGTCTGCGCTTCCACAAGAGACGCAACAGGATTCGCGGGAGCATCGCATGGGACGCTGGATGAAGGCCACGCTTGCCGCCACGGCTATGGCGCTGACGGGCGGGCCAGCCCTGGCGCAGTCCAACTGGAGCAAGCCGGCCGAGCCTTTCCACGTCATCGACAATGTCTGGTATGTGGGGACAGAGGGGTTGTCGGCTTTCCTGTTCACGACGCCGGAGGGACACATCCTGCTCGACGGCGCGACGCCCGAGGGCGCGCCGATCATCGAGGCGAACATTGCGAAGCTGGGGTTCAAGCTGTCGGACGTGAAGATCCTGCTGAACAGCCACGCGCACTTCGACCATTCGGGCGGGCTTGCAAAGCTCAAGCAGGACACGGGCGCGACCCTGGCGGCGATGGAGGGAGACGTCTCCGCACTTGAAGGCGGCTTCTATCTCGGCAGCGAGGACGTGAAGTCCATGAACGCGCCGCCGGTGAAAGTCGATCGCGTTCTGAAGGATGGCGACACCGTGAAGCTTGGCGAGTTCACGCTGACCGCGCACCTGACGCCTGGACATTCACGCGGATGCACGTCGTGGGGCGCGACGCTGGGCGACCAGGGCAAGTGGTATGAGGCGATGGTGTTCTGCTCGGCGACGGTTGCGGCCAACCGCATTACGCCGCCCCTGCAGTATGAAGGCATTGTCGAGGACTACCGGAAGACCTTCACGAAGACGAAGGAGATGAAGGTCGACATCCCCCTCGCCCCGCATCCGGAATTCTTCCAGCTGCGCGAGAAGGCGGCGAAGGCTGCGGCGAACCGACAAGCCCTGAACCCCTTCATCGAGCCGGGCGCGTTCCTGGCGCTGATCACGAAACTCGAAGGCGATTTCGAGCGGACGCTCAAGGAGCGGTCGGCGCCGAAGCAGTAGCGCCTTCTCCTAGTTGCGCGGCGCAGGCGGCGGGAGCGCGCCGCCTTCTGCGAGGATCTTCATGTTGCCGAGGGCGCGGTTGAACGCGGTGCGGCGGCGCTCGACGTCTGCGGCCTTGGCGGCATCGTCGCCTGCGACGAGCGAAAGATCGTAGACCAGCGTGTAGAGCAGCTTCGTCGTCTTCGCGTCGATCGCGCGGGCTTCGAGATTGCCATGGTAGAGATTGTAGGGGCGGCCTTCGCGCACCGGCTGGGTGTAGGCGTAGGAGTATTCGGTCTTCGCGACGAGGATTTCGGCGCCGACCGTGCGCACGGCGCCGACTTCGCCATCCTTGCCGGAGGTGATCTCGCAGCCCGTCGCGATCTGGAACCATTCGGCGATGTCGCAATACTTGCCGATGCGGGCCCAGACATCCTTCACCGGCTTGTTGACCGTGATCTCCATCGGGATGGTGACGTAGGTCGGGTTCGCGACCTGCAGCGGCGCGGGACCGGTGGGGGCAGCAACTGGCGCTGGGGCGGGCGCAGGCGGGGCAGCAACGACGGGCGCGGCGCTCGCGACTGGCTCATCAATCGTGCGGGCGTGGACCATGATGCAGCCGGGCAGCAAGCCAGCCAGCATGAAAGCTGCGATCGCGCGCGCGTGGATCATTTCGTCCTCCCGGGGCCTGTTGTCGCGACAGCCATAGCCATGGGAGCTGACGCGTCAAGCAAGGGCTCGTGAGGCGTGCCTACACGCGCGGCTCTGAACGACATGGCCCCGGATGCTTTTCCCATCCAGGGCCATGCAGTACGTTGCTTTCTAGAACGTCTTGCGGATACCGATCTCGTAGGTGCGGCCCAGCGCGTTCCCGATGAAGGGATCGTAGCTGTACTGCTGCACGGTGAATGGCGGATCCTCGTCGGTCAGGTTTTCGACCGAAAGACTGAGCACGAAATCTTCGTCCCACGGCAGGGTGTACTGGTAGTACAGGTTCTGCGTGATGAAGTCGTCGATTTGCTCGTTCGCCGTGCCGAGGAAGCGGTCGTCCTTCACGCCCTGGATGTAGCGTGTCACGTAGCGAATGTTGTGCTCGCCGATGTTATAGTTCAGCGAAGCATTGCCGCGCCACTCGGATACGAGGTCGCCATCACGTGAGTAATTGGCGAAGCCGAGGCCGTCGACCGCCGGCGTAAGCACCGTACCGTTGAGCGAGAACGCATCGATCTCGTAGGACAGCACCTGAGTTGCAGTGAACTGGGCTGTTACATCGCCGCCGAGCGCCTCGAAGTCGTAGGCGATGTCGTAGTCAATGCCGGACGTAACAGCACCCGGGCCGTTGCCCCGCACAGAGCGGATCGAGGTGACTTCGTCGCCGACGGTGCCCGGTGTGGCGATTGCTCCGCCCGCCCCATAAGTGCCCTGAACGCAGCCGCTAGCGCCCTGCCCGTTCAGGAATGTGATGCGACTAATCAGGGGAGCGCTGCAATTGACCAGACGGGCCGCGCCGGCATCCGCCGATGTGCTCTGGCCATCGCCATTGCGATCGACAAAGACGGTATTGACGATCTGGTTGTGACTGACCGTCTTGATCTCGTCGATGATCTTGAAGTCGAAGTAGTCGACGCTGGCCCGGAAAGAACCGTTGAGCGGCATATCGTTGAAGAACAGAATGGCGCCGAAGTTCGCCACTTCCGCCGTTTCGGGTTGGACGCCGGAGAGTGTCTCTGTTTCGACGCGCAGGTACTTGTTGCCTGCGGCCGCGATCAGCGACAGCGCGTTCACGACCTGACCGGCGATGAAGCTGGCGGGCGGCGTGGCGTAATTGGTGCCGAACGAGCCACGGACGGACAGCCAATCGAGCGGATCCCACTTGCCGGCGATCTTGTAGACCGTCGCGCCGAGCCCCGACTGCGGGAACTCCTCGCGCCGGGCGGCCAGCTGGAAATTGAGATTCTCGAGAACTGGAACCCGCAATTCGCCGAAGTAGGAATACTGCTGCTGGTCGGTGCGGCTCTGATTGTTCTGGCCAAAGAAGAAGAATGGCGACTCACCCGTTGGCGCGCATCCTCCGACCACTGTTGCCGACATGGGGAAAAGCTGACCGGGCTGCTGGCCAGGCCATGCACACGGTACGACGTCCGGATCCATCTCGCGTGAGCGAATCTGGTCGCGGAACTCGCTTTGCCGCCACTGCGCGCCCGCAGCCCAGGCCACGGTTCCGCCCGGAAGTTCCAGGGGCGTGCCGCCGGAGACGAGCGCGTCGAATGTCAGGTTGGTGGAGACAGACTCCTCCCAACGCTCGTCATAGAGCCAAGCCGCGAGCTCCGCAGGGATTTCATTGCCAGCGATGTAGCGTGGGTTCGGTGTGCCGAAGGTGCCGTTCTCCGCGTAGCTGGACGAGAAGGGGTTGAGGAACAGGCACCCGTTCTGGCCTGCCGCGGCCGGATTCTGGACGCCGACAACGGCGTACCATTCCTCGGCCGTCACGAAGCCGTTGTTGTTGGCGTCAAGCCCGGCGCGATCAAAGCGATCCGGCACGAGGTCAGGCGCGTTGCAATTCGGGCCGCCAAAGCCGTTGAGCGCATTCTGGACGCGGTAGCCAATCGTGTCAGGCAGCGTCGTGGTGACCGTTCCCATGTTGAACGTGGCCGAGGCTTTCCAGGTGTCGAGCCATTCGCCGGCGATATTGCCGAAATCGCCATCGAAGGCGGCAACCGCGTTCCAGTTCTCGAGCTCGGTGGTCGGCATCGTGCCCTCACCATCCGGCAGGTGGGGCGCACCGCTGGGCCCGAAAAAGATCGACAGGAACTGATCGGCTGACGCGATGAGCGGAAGCACGGCCGGATTTGTGATCTGGCTCGCATTCTGCGTCAGGAAGCTGCTAAAATAAGGGTTCGAGCGCGGGATGCGGAACTGGAAGGACGTGCCGGACGTGGGCGCCGGGCCGACGTTCGCCTGGTAGGAAGCCACAGTTCCGATCTTGGGCGCGTTTGACTTACCGTAAGCGATCTGAGCTGTGAACCGCACCTGCTCCGACAGATCGTTGGTGATCTGCGCGTAGGCGCGGTGCTGATCGGTTTCCTCGACCAGATTGTAGGTGTGAATCGCGTAGTTCCACCAGCAGACGGGCAGTCCGCTTAGCGTGAGGTCCTGGCCCTGCACGGGTCCGGTGGAGTTCTCGCAGTCGTTGCCTGCCCGGTCCCAGTCCGCGACTGATCCGAGGGTGCCGCCTGTCGCCGACCTCAGCAAGTAGGCCGCGTAGTTATGGTACGGCGCCCAGGGCGTGTTATTGCGCGAGAAGGGTTGCACGGTCCAGTCGCGGTCGAGCATGTCCAGCTCGCTACGATGGCCGTACTCGTACGACAACATGACGTTGCCGTTTTCGAGGTTGGTGCCCCAAAGGAACGAGGCGTTGTAGTCGCCATCCGATCCGTCGATTGCCTTGTACTGGAAGTCGGTGGTGAAGCCGTCGAAATCGTCGCGGGTGATGAAGTTGACCACGCCGCCGGTTGCATCGGCGCCGTAGACCACCGCTCCGCCGTCCTTCAGGATTTCCGTCCGCGCGAGCGCGATTGACGGGATCATGTTGATGTTTTCGCTAAAGCGCCGGCCGTTGAAGATGGACAGCGTCCGGCCGCCGCCGAGGCCGCGCAGGTTCAGGGTTGCGGCGCCGATGCTCGCATAGCCCGCCTGGAACTGGTTGGTCTCGCCGACCGTGGAGCCGACAACACTGAGCGACTTTGTGAACTCAAGCGCGGTCTGGCCGCCTTGCTTGAAGGAGTCATCCGCAGTGTAGACTTCCACGGGGAGCGGCGCGTCCTCTGCGGCCCCGGCGATGTTCGTGCCGGTGACGATGACCCGGTCGGTGTCGTCGTCTGCGGGCTGGTCAGGCGCCCTTACGACATCCTGCGCGGCCGCGACGCCACTTCCCAAAACGCTAAAGATCATGGCCAGGACCGAAACGGTCCTGAGCGAAGATAGTCTCATTGTCTTCCCTCCCGAACGCATGACTGCGTGACGCGCCGGTGAGCCTCGTGGATCGGACTCGATTCCAGCACAGCTCATCTCAGGACGATGCGAAGGTGCAGGGAAGAGGATGATCGGGCTGACACAACGGAAAGGCGCCGTCGCGTATTCAGTTTGTTCGTACAATTCCTCACGCGAACGTGACGCGCGATGAGAGCCAAACTCCCTTGTACGCAAACGGCGCGGTCTCTTCGCGCGCGCGAAAGCGCGGCAGGGCGCAGGAGGCCGACGCTCAGGCGTCAGGGCGTCTCGCTGTCGTCCTCGAACAGCGGTTGCTGGAAGCTCGCTGGCGCCTTGAGGCCGACGCGGTCCCAGGCTTTTGGCGTGGCGACGCGGCCGCGCGGGGTGCGGGCGACGAAGCCTTGCTGCATTAGGTAAGGCTCGATCACTTCCTCGATGGCGTCGCGCGCTTCAGACAGCGCCGCGGCCAGCGTGTCTGCTCCGACCGGGCCGCCGCTATAGGTTTTCACCAGCGCCTGGAGGTAGCGGCGGTCGAGCGCGTCGAGGCCGTCCTCGTCGACTTCGAGCCGCGCCAGCGATTTTGCTGCGCCTGCGCGATCGATCCTGACGCCATCTGCTTCGCAGAAGTCGCGGACCCGGCGCAGCAGGCGGATGGCAATGCGGGGCGTTCCGCGCGAGCGGCCGGCGATTTCCTCTGCGCCATCCTGCGTGATGTCGGCGCCGACCTTAAGCCCTGCCCGCCGGATGATCGAGCCGAGCTCTTCGCGTGTGTAGAACTCGAGGCGGATCGGGATGCCGAAGCGATCGCGCAAGGGCGTCGACAGGAGCCCCGCGCGGGTGGTGGCGCCAACCAGAGTGAAGGGCGGCAGGTCGATCTTCACCGAGCGTGCCGAGGGACCTTCGCCGATGATGAGATCGAGCGTGTGATCCTCCATTGCGGGATAGAGGATTTCCTCAACGTGCGCCGGCAGGCGGTGGATCTCGTCGATGAAGAGCACATCGCGCGGCTCGAGATTGGTGAGCAGAGCCGCAAGGTCGCCCGCCTTGGCGATCACGGGGCCGGACGTGGCGCGGAAGCCGACGCCCATCTCGCGGGAGAGGATCTGCGCCAGTGTCGTCTTGCCAAGGCCCGGCGGGCCGGACAGCAGGACGTGGTCGAGCGCATCACCGCGATTGCGAGCGGCGGAGACGAAGACTTTCAGGTTGGCCTTGGCCGCCTGCTGGCCGGTGAAATCGTCAAAGGCGGTTGGCCGCAGGGCGCGGTCGACCGTCTCGCCGGGCTGGCGTTCGGGATTGGTGATTTCGGCGTCTCTGGCCATGCTTGCCTTCTGCACCAGTTCGGGGATGAATGGAACAGTTGCGGAACAACGGCCGGTTAAAGATGAAATCAGTTTCGACTTTTCGCTGGCCCAAGGAGCGCAGTGTCGATCGCGCGGCCGATACGTTCGGCGGCTGGGGGTTCGAGATTCGCAAGGACAATGATCGTCCAGCCATGCCCGCCGGACATCAGTGCGTTTACGCCGGGCGCTCCCCCGGCAAAGCTGATGCGGCTTCGTGACCAATCGGCGACCGCTGGATCTGCGCGGAGGACGGCGGCGCTGCCGTCGCCGGCCAGCCGTCCGGCACGAAGGGCGGCGTCGAGGGCCAGCAGGTCCCGGGCGGCGGCGTGACTGCCGCCGGAAGCATTGCCTGCCAGTCCATGCCAGGATGAAACGTCCACGAGCGGCGAGCCGGGCCGCGGCGTCCCATAGGGGATGGCGCCGGCAGGCGGCGGCGTGAAGCTGGCTGTGGCCATGCCGGCCCTGGCGAATACGTTGTTGCC
>CAIKXW010000038.1 GCA_903831485.1 uncultured Alphaproteobacteria bacterium
CCAACACGCTCATGCTCAACGCGGGCGTCTCGGCGCGCCCCTGGAACTGGCTTGTCACCGGCGTGCGCGCGTCGACCAATCTCACCACCGCCTCGCACATGAACGATTTCGACTTCAACGTCTTCTTCTGCCCGCCGGCGCCGGGCGGCGGCACGCTGTGCGCATCGAACCATCCGGGTACGGAAGTTGCGCGCATTTTCATGGGCGAAGCTTATATCGGCGTGCCCTACAGGTTCGCGAGCGGGTTCGAGGTCACGCCGCTCGTCGGCTACAAATACGACCTCAACAGCTTCCGCGGCTATGACGGCACGGCGAACTACCTGCCGCCCGGAGCGACCTTTTCGGGGCTCGGCATCAGCTACAAGCAAACGTGGAGCGCGCCCTACGTCGGCCTGCAGGCGTCTGCCGAATTCGGCCCCTTTGGGGTCGAGGGACGGGTCGCCTACTCGCCCTTCGTGAAGGGCTCCGGCCGCGACAACCATCACCTGCGCTCGCTGCGGGGATGTCCCGAGGAATGTTGAAATAGGAGTGTGGCGGCGTTGCCCGCCTTGAGCCGGTAGGCTCGGGGTGCTGATTCCACGAAGAAAGGCAACGCCATGAAAAGGACTACCACAACGCCGGCCGCCGCTGCGACGGCCATGATGCAAGAAGCTTTTCAAGAGGTCGAGGAGAGCTTCGAGCGGTTCTGCCTGAGGGCGGGCTTGGCGACGCTGACGGAGATGCTGGAAGCGGACGCCTCGGCTCTTTGCGGCCCCCGCCATGGTCGCTCGCCCGAGCGGGCCGGCCATCGTTGGGGGCGAACCCGGGGCAAGATCGAATTCCACGGCGGGCGGGTGGATGTGGAGCGCCCTCGTGTGCGCTCGCGCGGCGGCGTCGAGGTTCCGCTGCCGAGTTGGGAAGCGGCCGAGAGCGAGGATTGGCTGGGCCGGTGGGCGATGAACCTGATGCTGATCAACGTTTCGACGCGAAAGTTCGGCCGCGCGGTTCGCCTTCCTGAAGGAGACGTGCCAGCTCCGCTTGGCGACAGCCGCTCGAAGTCGGCGGTGTCGCGGCGGTTCGTGGAGTTGTCAGCCGAGCGCATGGCCGCGTGGATGGCCTCCGACCTGTCCAAGCTCGACTTGCTGGCTATCCAGATCGACGGGCTGCACATCGGCGAAGACCTTGTGTTGCTGGCTGCGGTGGGTGTCGACGGGGACGGCGCCAAGCATCCGCTGGGAGTGATCGAGGGGGTCACAGAGAACGCCGCCACGATCCAGGCGCTGCTGGACAATCTGATCGGCCGCGGCCTCGACCCGGCTGTCTGCCGCCTGTTCATCGTCGATGGCGCTAAGGCGCTGACCAAGGCGATCCGGCGGACCTTCGGGAGCCATGCGCCAATCCAACGCTGTCAGGTGCACAAAGGACGAAACATCACCGAGCGTCTGCCGAAGCGTCTGCATGTCCAGGCCAGGGGGGCGCTGCGCCAGGCTTGGGAACTGGACGACGCCGACAAGGCCGAGCGCCTGATCAGAAACCTGGCCCGGACGCTCGAGCGAGAGGCCCCGGGAGTGGCCGGCAGCATCCTAGAAGGGCTGGACGAGATCCTCACCGTCAGCCGCCTGGGCCTGCCCATCGAGTTGCGCCGCTCCCTGGCCTGCACCAACATTATCGAGAATATGAACGGGACCGTCCGGCGCGTCAGCCACAACGTCAAACGCTGGCGAGATGCCAGCATGGCCCTGCGGTGGACCGCCGCAGGCATGATGGAGGCTGCCAAGGGGTTCAGGCGGTTGAAAGCCCGTGACCAACTGCCCACCCTGCGCGACGCACTGCAACGTCATCACGCCAACCACTTCGGACTTGATGAGACATCAAAGGCCGCGTAATCATCAAACGAGGCAAGGCCCGAACCGCAATTTTCAACATTGAGCGGGACATCCCCTGC
>CAIKXW010000039.1 GCA_903831485.1 uncultured Alphaproteobacteria bacterium
GACAGACCAGCATCGCGCCGTCCTGATAGGCCAGGGCGGATGCGCAGCTGGGGCAGGGCGGCAGGTCGCTCAGGTCTAGGCCTCGACGGCCGTGCGCGAGTTGCGCTTGCGGTCGTTCGGGTCGAGCCAGACCTTGCGCAGACGGATGTTCTCCGGCGTCACTTCGACCAGCTCGTCGTCCTGGATGTAGGCCAGCGCCTTTTCCAGCGTCATGCGGATCGGCGGGGTGAGGCGCACGGCCTCGTCGGCGCCAGAGGCGCGCACGTTGGTAAGCTTCTTGCCCTTGAGTACGTTCACCTCGAGGTCGTTGCCCCGCGTGTGCTCACCGATGATCATGCCTTCATAGACCTTGATACCCGGCTCGATCATCATCGGGCCGCGGTCCTCGAGGTTCCACAGCGCGAACGCCACGCTCTCGCCAGAGCCGTTCGAGATCAGCACGCCGGTGTGGCGGCCTTTGATCTCGCCCTTGTGCGGGGCGTATTCGTGGAAGATGCGGTTCATGATGGCGGTGCCACGCGTGTCCGACAGCAACTCGCCCTGATAGCCGATCAGGCCGCGCGTCGGCGCGTGGAACACAAGGCGCTGGCGGCCGGCGCCGGAGGAGCGCATGTCCATCATGTCGGCCCGGCGCTCGGACAGTTTCTGCACGACGACGCCGGAATGCTCTTCATCCACGTCGATGACGACTTCCTCGATGGGCTCGAGAATCTCGCCGGTCAGCTCGTCCTTCTGCATCACGACCTTGGGACGCGACACGCCAAGCTCGAAGCCTTCGCGGCGCATGGTCTCGATCAGCACGGCGAGCTGCAGTTCGCCGCGGCCGGCAACCTCGAACGCATCCGAATCCGGTGCACGCGAAATCTTCAGGGCGACGTTGCCTTCGGCTTCCTTCAGCAGGCGGTCCCAGATCACGCGGCTGGTGACCTTCTTGCCTTCCGTTCCGGCAAGTGGAGAATCGTTGACGCGGAATGTCATGGCCAGCGTCGGCGGATCGATCGGCTGGGCCGGCATCGCTTCGGTGACGGACGGATCGCAGATCGTGTCGGCGACAGTGGCCTTAGTCAGGCCAGAAATCGAAACGATGTCGCCGGCCTTGCCCTCGTCGATGGGCGTGCGCGTGAGGCCACGGAAGGCGAGCACTTTCGAGACCCGACCGGTTTCGATGACTTCGCCGGTGCGTGAGAGAACCTTCACGGTCTGGTTCGGCTTCACCGAGCCTGAGTCAACGCGGCCGGTGAGAATGCGGCCGAGGAACGGGTCTGAACCAATGGTGGTGCCGAGCATGCGGAACGGTCCATTGTCGATGCGCGGCGGCGGCACGTGCGCCAGCACGGTCTCGAACAGGGCGGCCATGTCGGTCGTTTTGACGGCCGGGTCCTTGCTCATCCAGGCATTCTTGGCTGAGCCGTAGATGATCGGGAAGTCGAGTTGCTCGTCGGTGGCGTCGAGGTTGGCGAAGAGGTCGAAGACTTCGTTCACGACTTCGACGTGGCGCTCTTCCGGCTTGTCGATCTTGTTGATGCAGACGATGGGGCGCAGGCCGACCTTCAGGGCCTTGGAGACCACGAACTTGGTCTGCGGCATCGGGCCTTCGGCGGCGTCGACGAGAACGATCGCGCCATCCACCATGTTGAGGATGCGCTCGACCTCGCCGCCGAAGTCGGCGTGGCCGGGCGTGTCGACGATGTTGATGCGGATATCGTTCCAGACCACGGAGGTGGCTTTCGCGAGGATGGTGATGCCGCGCTCAC
>CAIKXW010000040.1 GCA_903831485.1 uncultured Alphaproteobacteria bacterium
TGGTACCGCCACCCCGGCTCGAACGGGGGACCTCTGGATCCACAATCCAGCGCTCTAACCAACTGAGCTATGGCGGCAACCGGCACGGCGCTGTTGCGCGAGGTGGGGTATTAGCTCTGGACATGGTTTGGGGCAAGCGCGGGTTTCCGCGGCGAGAAACCGCCAGAATTCCCTTGCAAAACGCTCGATCAGTTGTCGCCAAACAGCCGGCCCAAGGCCTTCTGAGCCTCGGCCTTGAGGCGGTCCTCGGCCGATTGTGGGGGCGGGGTCGGCTGGGCGGGCGGGCCGGCCGGTTCGCCATCGGCCTGGGGCGTGCCGGGCTGCGCCGCTTCCGGGATCGCATCGGGAGCCGGCGCCGGGGCCGGCGTTGTGGCCGGCGCCGGTTTGGGCGCGCCCAGGCCGAGACGGCCACGGATGCTGTCGCCCAGGTCTTTCAGCTCGTCCTCGATTTTCGACTCGGCCTCAGTCCGGGCGGCGGCGGTGGCCTTGTCGGCTAGCCAGCCCCAATCGGGCGCGAAGCTGACGCCGCTCCACCCGCCCGAGAGCTTCATGGGCAATCCATAGCCGTTGAGCCCGGCCTTCCTGTCGTCGAATTGCGGGAAGAGGTTGAGCGTCAGCTGCTGGCGTCCGATGTCGAGCGCGCCGCCGGCGGCGATGGTCATTGCTCCGGTGTCGATGTTCATGTCGGTGAGCAGGGCGACGCCGTCCGCCATCACGAAGTTCGTCTGCAGGGCGTCGAAGCGCGTCTGTGCGATGGGCGAGATCGCCGCGGCCGAGAACTTCCTGCTCGTTAAGGCGTTGACCGCCGCCGATGCCAGCTCCTGCAGGTTGACGCCCTTCAGCACGCTCTCGTCCGATGTGATGGCGCCCTTGCCGACGAGCGACGCCATAAGCGCCTCGAGGCTGGCGCCAGAGCCAGCCAGGTCGATGTCGAGGCCGCCTGCGCCTTCGAGCATGGTGAAATTGGCGGCGGCGCCGAGCAGGTCTTTCAGCGCGAGGTTGTCCATCTTCGCCTTCAGCTCGATGCCGGGTTTGACGCCGCTGCCGTCTGCGACGAAGCGCGCGCTGCCGGAGCCGCCGAACAGCGAGGTCTGCTTTAGGTCGGCGATCAGCTTGCCGCTCTTGAGATCGAGGGCGATATTGGAGGGGCCGAAGTCAAACTTGTCGAACTTGATGCCTTTGGATTTCAGCGTGAGGTCTGCATCTACCAGGCGCAGCGGCGACAGGTCGATCGGGGTTTTGCCCCAGCCAGTCGGAGCCGCGGCAGGTTTGCCTGCGGGCGCGCCGGAGGCTTGTGCATAGGGCGTCACGTCGATCGCGCTGGTGCTCAGCGTGCCGGTGAGGCGCGGCTTGGCGCCGAAGATCAGCGCCGCCTCGCCTGTCCCGGTGATGTTGTCGAACTTCATCGTGGCGTTCTTGAGCAGGACATCCTGCGTGCCGCCTGACGTCTGCCCGGTCAGCGAGAACGCCTTGTAGATGTCGCCTGGAGGGAGCTGCGTGCCGGCAGCGGCTGCCAGCTTGCGAAGGTCCGGCGCAGCGATGGTGACGTCGCCGGCATAGGTCAGCTGGTCCGACAGTTTCGCTGATCCCTTGAACAGCAGGCTGAGGAGACCGCTGACGTGCTCGAAATTCACGTCGCTGAAGACAAGGTCGTCCAGCGTGCCCGTGATTTTCGATGAGACTGTTGCCTTGCCGAGCGCGGCCTCGGCCGGCGGTGCGATGTTCAACGCGCGTGCGAGGTCCGCGAGCTTCGGCGCATCGGCGCTCGCGTCGAGCTGCAGGGCGATCGTCTTGGCAAGTCGCGCTTCGCCCTTGAGGTCAGCATTCAGCAGCGGGCTCTCATGGCGCGCAGAGGCGACCTTGATCGTGATATCTTCGAGCGAGCCATAGGCCTGGCCCGAGAGTGTGAGCTTCCCGAGCACGGCGGGAACAGGGAGGAGTGTCTTGAAGGCGTCGCCCAAGGCGGTGAGATTCGGGATCTCACCCCTGACCGCGAAGTCGAACTCCGGGGTATCGCCGAGGCCGAGCGTGCCCTTGAGATCCGTCTTGATCAGGACCGTGTCCAGCTTGATCTCGACCGGCGAGGCGAGGCCGTCGATCATCGCCTGCGGGTTCTCCAGCCGCGACTCAATGCGAAACTTCAGCGCGTTGGCGATGCCTTCAGCGTTGAACGACAGCGGCTTGTCGAGCGCCTGCATGTCGGCCCAGAGGTTGAGGTCGCTGAGGGTCTGGATCTTCCCCTCCTTGCGGTCGTCGAACGAGACAATCCCCTTCTCGATCCGCACGTCACGTAGTGATGCGCTCATCTGTCCGCCCTGTTGTGGCGGCTGACCCGGCTCGCCTGTTGGCGCGGCTGGCGGGGTGAGGGTCCAGTTGTTGGTTCCGTCCTGCAGGCTCACCAGCGCGATGCTGGGCTCGACGAGGACGAACTCCTCGACCTCGACCTTGCCCGAGAACAGCGGCCACAGCGCCACAGCGGCGCGCAGTTCTTTCATCGAGGCGAAGTCCGTGCCCGCAAATCCTTCCGGATTGGCAATGGTGGAGGCGCCAGCTCGGGCCTCGATGCGAGGGAACACGGCCACATCTATGCGGCCGGTGACCGTCACTTTCCGGCCGGTAACCTGATAGGCGACCTTCTCGATCTCTGCCCGGTAGACCTCCTGCGGGATCAGGTTCGGGATCACAAGCACGGCCAGCGCGGCCAGCACCACCAGCCCGCCGACGACGCTTCCGCCTATAATCCAGTACTTCCGCATCGAATCCTCCGCACGTTCCGTCTTTAAGCACAACGCGGTCATGGGGCGCCAACAAGGCGATTACCGTTAAGGCACGGTCAGGTCTGACTTCAGATGCTTGCGCTTTACCGTCTGGGGCGCAGCCCCTAAGTCGGGTCTCCAATCGAGCCTGGGACGTGCAAGGTTTTGACACTCGACTCCGATCTGACGGCTTATGCCGAACGCTTTACCTCGCGCCGCGGGCGCAGGAAGCCGTTGCCGGCTCACCTGCAAAGGCTTGAGGCGGAAAGCATTTTCATCATGCGGGAGGTGGCTGCCGGGTTCGAGAACCCGGTGATGCTCTACTCGATCGGCAAGGATTCGTCGGTGATGCTGCACCTGGCGATGAAGGCTTTCTGGCCCTCGCGCCCGCCTTTCCCGTTCATGCATATCGACACCACCTGGAAGTTCCGGGAGATGGTGCAGTTCCGAGACCTGATCACCAGGAAGCTGGGGCTCGACCTGATCGTCCACATCAACGAGGACGGGCTGAAGCGCGGGATCAATCCTTACGCGTCAGGTTCCAACCTGCACACGCAGGTCATGAAGACCGAGGGACTTCGGCAGGCGATGGACAAGTATCGCTTCGATGCGGCCTTCGGCGGCGCGCGGCGCGACGAGGAGAAGAGCAGGGCGAAGGAGCGCATCTTCTCCTTCCGAACCGAGTCCCATGGCTGGGACCCGAAGAGCCAGCGGCCGGAGCTGTGGAGCCTTTACAACACGCGCAAGGCGCGCGGCGAAAGCATCCGCGTCTTCCCGATCTCGAATTGGACCGAGCTGGATATCTGGGCCTACATCGCCGAGGAGGAAATTCCGATCGTGCCGCTCTATTTCGGCAAGGAGCGGCCGACTGTCATCCGCAACGGCCAGATCTTCATGGTCGACGATGAGCGCACGCCGATGGAGCCGGGCGAGGTCGCCGTCGATCGCATGATCCGGTTCCGGACGCTGGGCTGCTATCCACTGACTGCCGCCATCGAAAGCGACGCAGCGACGCTGGACGACATTGTCGGCGAGATGCTGACGGCGCGCACGTCGGAGCGGTCCGGACGCCTAATCGACCATGACGAGAGCGGGTCGATGGAGAAGAAGAAGCGCGAAGGGTATTTCTGATGGCCACGAAAGTGACCCCCCTGCGTACCAAGGAGCAGCGCCAGTCGGTGCGCGAACTCGCGGCGGCCGAAATGGGCGTGCTGCGCTTCATCACCTGCGGTTCGGTCGATGATGGCAAGTCGACGCTGATCGGCCGGTTGCTTTTTGACACCAAGCTGTTGTTCGAGGACCAGCTCGCCACGCTCAAGAAGGACAGCGTCAAGCACGGCACGCAGGGCGAGAAGATGGACTTTGCCCTTCTGCTCGACGGGCTGGAGGCCGAGCGCGAACAGGGCATCACGATTGACGTCGCCTACCGCTTCTTCTCGACCGACAAGCGCAAGTTCATTGTCGCCGATACCCCCGGCCATGAGCAGTACACGCGCAACATGGCGACCGGCGCATCGACGGCCGACCTCGCCGTCATCCTGATTGATGCGCGCAAGGGCGTGCTGCAGCAGACCAAGCGCCACACCTACATCGCCCACATGCTGGGCGTCCGTCACCTCGTTGTGGCTGTCAACAAGATGGACCTGGTGGACTACAGCCGGTCGCGCTTCCACGAGATCGTGGCGAGTTATCTGGCCGTGGCCGAAAATCTCGGCTTCGAGTCGATCACGCCAATCCCGATGTCGGCGCTGAACGGCGACAACATCATCAACA
>CAIKXW010000041.1 GCA_903831485.1 uncultured Alphaproteobacteria bacterium
CAATAGAGGGTTGAAACACAGACCATGGCTGACTTCCAATTTGCCCAAGCGCGCACAGGCGCGCAGACGGGCGACATGTCCAAGGACGCCGGCCTGCGCAAGTTCATGCTGGGCGTCTACAACAAGCTGTTCCTCGGCATCTTGCTGGCGGGCGCGCTCGCCTATGCGGCTGGTGCGGTCCCCGCCGTGTCGCAGCTCGTGTTCGGCACGCCACTCGTTTACGTCGTGCAGTGGGGCCCGATCGCCCTGATGCTCGGCTCCATGTTCTTCATGAAGAATCCGTCGCCTCTGGCGACCGGCATCATGTACTGGGCCATCGTCGTTCTGATGGGCCTGGGCCTTGGCACCTGGGTCATGATGGCTGAGTCCGGCGTGTCTGCCGGCACGCGTGGCGGCATCGGCCTGACCACGACCTATGAAACGATCGCCAAGGCGTTCCTGATCACGGCCTCCGCCTTCGGCGCGCTGTCGCTGTTCGGCTACACGACCAAGCGTGATCTGTCAGGTATCGGCTCCTTCGCCATCATGGCGATGTGGGGCGTGCTGGCGATGTCGCTGCTGAACCTTATCCTGCCGCCGTCCTCGATGTTCGAATGGATCATCATGGGCGCCGTGTTCGCGCTCTCGGCCGTGCTGATCGCGGTTGAGACGCAGCAGCTGAAGGACGGTTACTATGCCTTCGGCGGCGACGCTCGCAGCCTTGCGGTGATGACGAACTGGGGTGCTCTGAACTTCTTCATCTCGTTCATCAACATGTTCCGCATCGTGCTGATGTTCCTGTCCTCGCGCGAATAGCGCCTGATACAGGCTGAAAACAGGAGGCCCCGGACGCAAGTCCGGGGCCTTTTTGTCTCGGGTTCCCAACAGCTGTGGATCGGCCCTTGTGGATGATCGGTGGATCAATCCACGACCTGGAACCGCTTCCTGTCGAAGAAGGCGAGGACAGGGGCCAGCTCGTGTCCACGCTTGATGACCTGGCCCGTCGCGTTGGTGAGAACATACGCGCCCTGCCTGCGCGCGAGGTCCGGCCACTTCTCCAGCGTCCAGGTCGGCGCTTCGGCGGCGCGCTTGAACATGCAGAAGGCGGCATGGTCCCGGAAGGCGCCGATCGCGTAGTCGCGGCACTCGCCCGCGGAGACCAGCTTGCCGTAGGTCCAGAGGATCTGATCGAGCTCGCGGCGGTCGAACCAGATGCTCTTTGCGCCGGCAGCTGATTGGGAGGAAAACCCGTTTTGGGTAGTATGAGTCATGCGAATCCCCGAGGCAGGTCAGCTCTGGATCAGACAGAGGTCAGAATGGCTTCAAACATTACGAAAGTTTCGCACAATAGGTGTATTTTAGGCTAGCCAAAGCGACCGTTACCGTACAAGTTAACTGGGTCGGGCGGATGGTTAAGACGCCGACCTTGGACCCAACAGCCCCCCAGCCCCCCAGGGTTGCGACTGACGGTTCGCCCGACACCCTACCCCCAAAAATCAGAGTATCACCGCACACTGCGGACCCGTGCGCGCCGTCCAGCGGGTTTCCGCGGAATTCGTTGGTCGCGTTGGGCGATTTTTCATGCCGCCCTGCTCACTTGGCGGCGCCCGGGAATCACCCCGCGTGATAGCTCATTCCTCATGACCAAGGGCTCCCGCCTCGGCTTATGGATTTCATGGACGCGCTGAAGGTTTCCGCTCTTTGCAAGTCGTTCGGACGCCGGGAGGCCGTGCGCGGCGTGAGCTTCGCCGTATCGATAGGGCAGGCGGTGGCCTTCCTGGGACCCAACGGGGCGGGGAAGTCTACGACCTTGCGGATGATCGCAGGCTTTCACGAGCCGGATGCGGGCGATGCCGAAATCGGCGGAGCGTCGATCATCACACGGCGCAGCGAGGCCCAGCGATCGCTTGGCTATCTCGCGGAAGGCGCGCCGCTCTATCTCGACCTGTCAGTGAAGGCGTTCCTCGGATTCCTCGCCCGCACGCATGGACTGTCGGCGGCCGCGACGAAGGATGGACTCGCGCGCGTCGCGGTGGATGCGGGCATCGCGGAGGTGATGAGCTCACGCATCGAGACGCTGTCGAAGGGATACCGGCGTCGCGTCGCGCTGGCAGGCGCACTGGTGCATGACCCGATGGTGCTCGTGCTGGACGAGCCGACAGATGGTCTCGACCCCAACCAGAAGGTCGCGATGCGAGCCTTGATCCGGCGCATGGCGGAGACCAAGGCTATCCTGATCTCGACGCACCAGCTCGACGAGGTGGAGGCGATGTGTTCGCGCGTCGTCCTGATCGATCGCGGGATCATCGTGACGGACACCACGCAGACAGAGCTGGCGGCGCGCACGCCGAGCGGCCGGCTGGATGACGCCTTTCATGCGCTGACGCGAACTGATCCCTCAGGCGGGGAGAAGGCGGCGTGAGCATCGATGTGGCGCAGTCGGCCCGGCAGTCGGCGAATGCGATTGGCGCCATCTATGTGCGCGAGCTGTCGGCCTACTTCCTGACGCCGCTCGCCTATGTGTTCATGGCGATCTTCCTCATCTCGCTGGGCGCCTTCACTTTCGAGGTCGGACGCTTCTTCGATACCAACCAGGCCGACCTCTCGCCCTTCTTCCTTTTCCACCCCTGGCTCTATCTCGTCTTTCTTCCCGCGATCGCGATGCGGTTGTGGGCGGATGAAGCGCGCGGCGGCACGCTGGAATTGCTGATGAGCCTGCCGGCGCCTGCCTGGGCGCTCGTCGTGGGCAAGTTCCTCGCCGCCTGGACGGTTGCAGGCGCAGCGCTCGCGCTGACGGCGCCGATGTGGATTTCGGTCAACTGGCTCGGCGCGCCAGACAACGCGGCGATCGCGCTCGGCTATCTGATGAGCTTCCTGATGGCGGGGGCCTACCTGTCGATCGCGTGCGCGCTCTCGGCTGCTGCGGGCAACCAGGTGGTGGCCTTCGTGATGTCGGTGGCGGTGGGCTTCCTGTTCACGGCGGCCGGTCTCCCTGTTGTGGGCGGCGCGCTTGGGCCGGGGATGGCGGACGCACTGGCGTCATTCTCGCTGCTCTCGCATTTCGAGGCCGCACAGCGCGGGGTGCTGGAGCTGCGCTCGCTGGTCTTCTATCTCGGCTTTATCGGCCTGTGGCTGACGCTGAACACGATCTGGGTCAGCGCGCGGAAGGGCGGGTGATGAAGCGCAGTCACTACGTCATCCTCGTAAGCCTCGCCGCAGTGCTGATCTTTGCGGGCCTGAATCTCGCGTCCTGGCGTTGGCTGGGCGGCGCGCGCGCGGATTTCACTGCGAACGGGCTCTACACGCTGTCGACATCGGCCAAGCGTGTCGTGCAGCGGCTGATCGAGCCGGTGGAAATCGAACTCGTCTATTCGCGTGTCCTCGGCGCGGAGTTCCCGGCGATCCGCGCGCATGCGGATCGCGTGCGACAGCTGATGGCGGAGATCGCGGCGCAGAGCGAGGGCAAGGTGAAGCTGCGCGAGGTGGAGCCGGAAGCCTTCTCCGAGGAAGAGGATCGCGTCGCGGCGGCGGGGCTGTCGCCCGCGCCGACCAATGGCGGCGAGCCCCTCTATTTCGGAATCATCGGGCGCAACACGTCGGCCGACAACATCACCATCCCCTTCCTCGCGCCGGAACGCGATGCGCTGCTGGAATACGAGCTGGTGCGGCTGATCTCGCAGCTGGACGACCCAGCCCCGCCGAAGGTTGCAGTCCTGTCGTCGCTGCTGGCCTATCAGCTGCATCCGACAGAGCAGGGCTCGGCCTTCATGCTGCGCGAGGGCGCGCGGGCCTACGAGATCGTCATCGTCGAGGAAGGTTTCCGGGCGCTGCCGGACGATACGGACGTGCTCCTGATGGTGCATCCGCCTGCCATGGATGAATGGCAGAGCTATGTCATCGACCAGTTCCTTCTGAACAAGGGCGCCGCCCTGATCGCGATTGATCCGGTGTCGCGCGCGGCCATCGTCCAGCAGGACGGGGCGCCGGTGGCGTCCTCGCTTGGGCGGATTGCAAGGATGCTCGGCCTGACAGAGCAGCGGGAGGCGGTTGCGGACTCGACCATCGCGTTGCCGGTGAATGTGGATATTGGCGGCGGGCGGACGATGCAGGTGGGCCAACCACTTTTCCCCGGACCGCCTCCTGCACTGATGTCGCGTGACGATGTGATCACGGCTGACTTGTCGCGGCCGATCAATTTTGGCGCTCCGGGCAGGTTGATCGTGCAACCGCCGGCGGGCGTAACGTTCGAGCCGCTGGTGTCCACCAGCATCGAGGCCGCACTGTTTCCGGCCGGGATGGCGGCAAGCGATCCAGGACCGCGGCAGGTGCTCGAGGCGTATCAGCCGTCCGGCGCTCAGCAGGCGCTGGCGGGACGGCTGGCCGGTCCGTTGCGTTCGACGTTTGCAGGGCCGCCTGTCGTCGCAGATGAGGATGATCCGGTGCTGGCGGAGCTGCGGCGTCAGGAGATGGCGCGCCAGCCGCCCTTCGTGGCGGACTCGCAGCGCGATGCCCAGATCATCCTGGTCGCAGACAGCGACATGTTCGACGACAGCTTTTTCGTGCATCCGCAATCAGGCCAGCCGCTCGCCGACAATGCGGCCTTCGTTCTGAACGCCCTCGACAATCTAGGCGGCGATCCCGCGCTGACGGAGCTGCGCTCGCGAGCCCCAGCCGCTCGGCCGATGGCGCGTGTGGATGAGCTTCGCGAGGCGGCGAAGACCCGCCTGTTCGCGGAGCAGGAACGGCTTGAGACGCTGCTGAAGGCTGCTGAAGCGCGCATTGGCGAGCTGGAGGCGCGGCGTGCGGGCGGGGCGGCCTCGGCGCCCGAGGAACTGGCCGAGATCAACGAATACCGCGTGCAGGCCGCAGAGATCCGCGGGCAGCTGCGCGGCGTGGAGCGTGAATTCCGGCGCGACATCGATGCGCTGGAAAGCCAGCTGGTGTTTCTCAATGTGTGGCTGCCGCCGATCCTTGTGGGTCTCGCCGGCATCGGCGTGTTCTTCTGGCGCGGTCGCAGGCGTGGAGGCGCGGCATGAGCCTGGCGCGAGCGAAGTTGAGGCGGCGCTCTCTCCTGATTGCGGGCGGCCTCGCTGCTGCGTCGGTGCTTCTGGGCGCGCTGGCATGGATGCCCGCGGGCGCCGACCTGCAGCGGTCCGAGGTCGGCAAGCGTGTGCTGCCGGCCTTCGCCGAAAAGCAATCGCTGGTCCAGCTGATCATGGTGACAACGCAGGAGGAGAGCTATCACCTCGTGCGCAATGATGATGGCTGGGTGCTGTCGGAGAAGGGCTCATATCCTGTCACGGACGCCAGGATCCAGGAGCTGACTGAGGCGCTGTCAAACATCACCTATGCGGAGCCGATGACGCGCGACGAGCGCAAGTTCGACCGCATCGGGCTCGGCGATCCAGCTACGGGCGGCACGGGCGCGCTGCTGGAAGTTGGTGACGGGAAGGGCAACAGCTTCGCCAGGCTGCTGGTCGGGTATCGCGATGGGCGATCCTATGTGCGCAAGCCGGATGATCTTCAGGCATGGGCCGCCACGGGCGCCGTGATGCCGCCGCTGCAGCGGGGCGCGGCATGGGTTGATCTCCGCGTGCTTGAGGTTTCGGCGGACCAGATCGCCGGGGTCGACATACGACCGGGACAGGGTCCGGCCTACCGGCTTGTGGCGGCGCCCGGCGGCGGGTTCGCGCTTGCCCCGCCCCACGACCGGCTGCAGGTGCTCGCGGCGCTAGGTCCCTCGCTCACGGCGGAGGCGCTGGTCCGGTTCGCGCCGACCGATGTGGCGCCGGCGCTGGACGTCGCAACAGGTGCTCCTGTCGCAGAGCACATCACGCGGCTTTCCTCTGGCGTTGTCGTCGTCGTGCGCAGCTGGCGGAAGGATGAGCGAGGCTGGGTGACAGTCAGTGCGGCTGTAGCGGAGGGCGCCAGCGCTGAAGCGGCCGCGCTGGCGGGCGATATCAACGCGCGGGCGGCGCCATGGGCATTTGCATTGAGTGAGCTGGATTGGGGAACGTTCTCGACGCCCCTGGATGCAGTCGCCGGGTAGCGGCGCTACTTCTTCTGTACCGCGCCGATGACCATGCCCTCGGCGCCGTTCTTCTGGACCATCACGACGCAGGCGGATGGGCACTTCACCGGGAAACGCTGTGCGCCCCCCTTCCATTCGCCAACCTGCTCGTACTTGGTGACGAGATTCCAGTAGGACATCGGCTTGCCCTTGTTCGCGCCGCCGCCGGGCGTGACGTTGGTGACGCCGGGGCGGTAGTGGACAACGATGACGCCAGCCGACGTGGCATCGGCCGGCATTGTGCCGGAGACCGCCACAAGGTCGTTGTCGAAGGCCACCGTAGCCGGATAGGGGCTGATGTCGCGGCGGCCGAAGGCCTCCCCGATATCCTTGATGTCGGTACCCGGACCATGCAGGCGTCCGGAATAGACGACCTGCGGCGTGTAGGGGCCGCGGTATTTCAGGACGCGATTGTAACGCTTCTGGCGCTCGGTGAACTCCTTCTTGGCGAAGGTGTCGTCCCAGCCGAGATAGTCCCAGATGCCGACCGGATAGGTGAGGGCGATCACGTCGGAGCGCTCGGCCAGTTTCGCGATGTTGGCGTTGGCGACGGGGCAGTTGCCGCAGCCCTGGCTGGAGAACAGTTCCATGACGACGGGGCGGGTGGCGTGCTCAGGCACATCCATGCCGCCGCGCTGCGCGAAAGCCGGCGCCGAGAGGGCGGCGAGCGAAATGACCGCCGAAGCGAGACGTGAGAGGAATGATCTCATGCCGGTCCGTTATCTCGCAGCCGCACAATTGCGCGAATCAAGAGGCCGTGACCCCCCGATCACCTTCCGTCACAAACCGTTGGCCGATCATGAAGCCCTGGCAAGCTCACGCAGCACATAATGCAGTATGCCGCCATTCTTGAAGTAATCCAGCTCGTTTTCGGTATCGATCCGAACCTTTGCCTCGACGGATCGCCTGGCGCCGTCGGGATACACGATCTCGACACTAACCGTCTGACGCGGCAGCAGGGTGGCGATACCCGAAATGGTGATGACTTCCGCACCGGAAAGGTTCAGGCCGCGCCAGCTATCACCCTCGGCGAACTGGAGCGGCAGCACGCCCATGCCGATCAGGTTCGAGCGGTGGATACGCTCGAAGCTTTCGGCGATCACGGCGCGGACGCCGAGCAGGCGGGTGCCCTTGGCGGCCCAGTCGCGCGAGGAGCCGGTGCCGTATTCCTTGCCCGCGAAAATCACCAGCTGGCGCCCTTCCGCGATGTATTGCATCGCGGCGTCGTAGATCGCCTTCTGGTCGCCTTCGGGGAATTTCTTCGTCACGCCGCCTTCGACGCCGGGGACGAGGTGGTTCTTGATGCGGATGTTCGCGAAGGTGCCGCGCATCATCACTTCATGGTTGCCGCGCCGCGCGCCATAGGAGTTGAAATCGGTCACCGGAACCTGGTGCTCGCGCAGGTACTTGCCGGCCGGACCGCTGGACTGAATGTCGCCCGCCGGGGAGATGTGGTCGGTGGTGATCGAATCGCCGAAGAGCGCCAGGATCCGCGCGCCATCGATGTCGGTGATCGGTTCCGGCGTCATCGTCATGCCCTCGAAATAGGGCGGGTTCTGCACGTAGGTTGACGCCATCGGCCAGCCATAGGTGGCGCCGCCTTCGACCTTGATCTTCTGCCACTCCTCATCGCCCTTGAAGACGTCGGAATAGCGCGTGGCGAACATCTCGGCCGTCACGACAGCCCGGACGGTATCGGCAATTTCCTTCGTTGTGGGCCAGATCTCCGACAGGAAGACAGGCTCATTCTCATCACCATAGCCGATCGGGTCCTTGGTGATGTCGATGTTCATCGAACCGGCGAGGGCATAGGCGACGACCAGCGGCGGGGAGGCGAGGTAGTTCGCCCGCACGTCGGGGTTCACGCGACCTTCGAAATTGCGGTTGCCCGACAGCACCGACGCGGCGACGAGATCGCCCTGCGCGATGGCGGCGGATACGGCCTCGGGCAGCGGCCCGGAATTGCCGATACAGGTGGTGCAGCCATAGCCGACGAGGTTGAAGCCGAGCGCGTTCAGGTCGTCAGTGAGGCCGGCCTTGTCAAGATAGTCGGTGACAACCTGCGAGCCCGGAGCGAGCGAGGTCTTGACCCACGGCTTGCTGGTGAGCTTGCGCCGGCGAGCGTTGCGGGCGAGCAGGCCCGCAGCGATCAGCACGTTCGGGTTTGACGTGTTGGTGCAGCTCGTGATCGCTGCAATGACGACGTCGCCATGGCCGATCGAATAATCCGCGCCTTCGACTTTTGCACGCGTATGGGCCTTGTCCAGGCGGCTGAATTCCTTGTCGAGCGCCACAGCGAAGCTGTCAGCGGCGTCGCGCAGGACGATCCGGTCCTGCGGGCGTTTCGGGCCTGCGATCGACGGCTCGACCCTGGAGAGGTCGAGTTCGAGCGTGTCGGTGAAGATCGGATCCTTCATGTCCGCGCGCCAGAAGCCCTGCGCCTTGGCATAGGCCTCGACGAGTTGAACCCGTTCAGCAAGACGACCCGTCGAGGACAGGAAGTTGATTGTCTCCTGGCTGATCGGGAAGAAGCCGCACGTGGCGCCGTATTCGGGCGCCATGTTGGCGATGGTCGCCTGATCTTCGAGGCTGAGGTTGTCGATGCCTGCGCCGTAGAATTCCACGAACTTGCCGACGACGCCGTGTCTGCGCAGCATCTGGGTGACGGTGAGCACGAGGTCGGTCGCGGTCGCGCCTTCCGGAAGCTTGCCGGTCAGCTTGAAGCCGATGACTTCCGGGATCAGCATGGAGACGGGCTGGCCGAGCATCGCGGCCTCGGCCTCGATGCCGCCGACGCCCCAGCCGAGCACGGCAAGGCCGTTGATCATGGTGGTGTGCGAGTCCGTGCCGACGCAGGTGTCCGGGAAGGCGACGATCTCGCCATCCTCCTCTTTGGTCCAGACGGTCTGCGCGAGGTATTCAAGGTTCACCTGGTGGCAGATGCCGGTGCCGGGCGGGACGACGCGGAAATTGTCGAACGCGCTCTGACCCCATTTCAGGAACTCGTAGCGCTCCATGTTGCGCTCGTATTCGCGCTTCACGTTACGCGTTGCTGAATCCGCCTTGCCGAAATAGTCGACCATCACGGAGTGGTCGATCACGAGGTCGACGGGCACGAGCGGGTTGATGGCCTTGGGGTCGGCGCCAAGCTTGGCGGCGGCGTCGCGCATGGCGGCGAGGTCGACCACGGCCGGGACGCCGGTGAAATCCTGCATCAGCACGCGAGCGGGGCGATAGGCGATCTCGACCTCGGCCGAGCCCTTGTCCTTGAGCCAGCCAGCGAAGGCCCTGATGTCGGCCTGGGTGACGGTCTTGCCGTCCTCGAAGCGGAGCAGGTTTTCCAGAAGCACCTTCAGGGAAACCGGCAGGCGGGATATGTCGCCAAGTCCGTTTTGCGCTGCAGCCTCAAGGCTGTAATAGGCGTACGTCTTGGCGCCCACGGTAAGGGTCTTGCGGGACTTGAAACTGTCGAGGGACGGCATGCTGGGGCGCCTTTCGGGGCATCGAAAAATCGACGTACGGGAGCCGGCGGCCCCCCGCTCTGGCGGCGTTCCTACAGGACGCCGTTATGGGAAGCAAATGCACCTGAAGGGGTAAAGGAATTGTCTGGCGCCAGCGCCTCATCATTGGCCCTCGAGGTCGAAAATCTTGCGGCTGCGCGCGGGCTGCGGGTGCTGTTCGAGGGGCTGAACCTGCGGGTTTCGTCGGGGGAATCGCTGGAGCTCCGAGGCGCCAACGGTTCGGGCAAGTCGACGCTTCTGCGTATTCTGGCGGGATTGACCCGTCCGCATGAGGGCAGGGTGCGTTATTCGGGCGCGGGCGCGGGCGCTGGCGATGAAGGTGACGCAGGGCGGCATTATCTGGGCCATCTCGACGCGGTGAAGCCCACCGAGACCGCGCTGGAGCAGGCGCGCTTCTGGGCGCGGTATTTCGGGAGGCCTCAGGACGTGGCTGACGCCGCCATCAAGCGGGTGGGGCTGGCGAATCGGAAAGCGGTGCCGGGCCGGGGCCTGTCAGCCGGACAGAAGCGCAGGCTGGCGCTTACCCGGCTGCTGATCGAACCGCGACCTGTGTGGCTGCTGGACGAGCCGACGGCCGCCCTCGACACCGAAGGCCGCGCGCTGGTCATGCAGCTGGTCGCTGAACACCGCGCCGGCGGCGGCATGGTGATCGCCGCGGTGCACGGCGAGGGGTTCGCCGATTCGCGCGTCATGGACCTGTCGGCGCTGAAGGCCGCCGCATGAGCGGCTCGTTTTCAGTCTTTTCGCGCGAGCTGAAGCTGGCCTGGTCGGGCGGGGGCGGGGCGGCGTTGCCGGTCGGTTTCTTTGCAGCGGCGGCGAGCATGACCCCGTTTGCAGTCGGTAACGAGATCGGCAACCTCCAGATTGCCGGACCGGGCGTGATGTGGATTGCGCTGGCGCTGGCCAGCCTGTTGCCGATGGAACGCCTGTTCCAGGCTGACCTCGAGGACGGCACGCTGGACGCCTATGCCGGATCGGGCGTCGGCATGGAGGGGATCGCGCTGGCCAAGACGCTGGCGCACTGGATCGCCACGGGCATTCCGCTGGCTCTCATCGCGCCGGTTCTCTGGATCATGCTGCAGGGGCCGCCGGACCAGGTTCTGTTCGTGATCGGCGCCGCGCTGGTGGGGTCGCTGGCGTTCTTCTTCTTCGGCTCGATCGGTGCGGCTCTGGCCGCCGGTCTGAGGCGGGGTGGGCTGGTCATCGCCCTGGTCACATTGCCACTTTACGTACCCACCATGATTTTTGGCGCCGCGGCGCTCTATGCAGCGGCCGGCGGCGGGGATTGGGGCCAGCCGGCCCTGCTGGCGGGCGCGGTTTCCCTGTTTGGCATCGCCACATCTCCCTTCGCGGCGGCAATGGCGCTCCGGATGGCGATTGACTAGATGTGTGCTGCCGCGGGCCCGATCCTGAGAATGTGAACCCCGGGCCGCGGGTGAGACGACTAGTGTAGCAGTGTATTCTGGAGTTTCTGGCGCATGGCCGTCCTCTCCTACCTGGCTAATCCGCACCGCTTCATGGCGGTGTCGAAGTGGTTCGCCTTGCCCTTCACCCTGCTCGGCATCGTGCTGATCCTGATCGGCGCCTGGCTCGGCCTGTTTGTCGTGCCTGAGGATTTTCAGCAGGGCGACAGCGCGCGGATCATGTTCGTGCACGTGCCGGCGATGTGGCTGTCTCTGTTCGCCTACGCCTTCATGACAGGCGCCAGCATCGTGTCCTTCATCTGGCGTCACACGCTGGCCGACATCGCGGCGAAGTCGGCGGCCCCGATTGGCGCGGCCGTGACGGCGCTGGGGCTGATGACCGGCTCGATCTGGGGTTATCCGACCTGGGGCACATGGTGGGAGTGGGGCGACGCGCGGCTCGTGTCAGTGCTCGTGCTGTTCTTCATCTACCTCGGCTACATGGCGATCTGGCAGGCGATGGACACGCCCCAGAAGGCGGCGCGCGCGGCTGCGATCCTGTGCCTCGTCGGCGCGGTGAACCTGCCGATCATACAGTTCTCGGTGGAGTGGTTCTCGACCCTTCACCAGGTGAAGATGAAGGCGGCGGATGAATTCAAGTATCCGATGTATATCGTGGCGCTTGGCTATTTCGCGCTGTTCGGCGGCCTCACGCTGCTCAACATGCGGGCCGAGATCATGAACACGCGGGCAGAGATGCTGATGCAGCGCAGGCAGGCGGCGGAATAGCGCAATGTTCGATTACGGGAAGTACACGCCCTACGTGCTGACGTCCTACGGCATTGCCGCCGTGGTGATCACGGCGCTCATAGTCTGGTCGGTGGTGCGCCTCGGCAATGCGCGCCGGAAACTTGCAGAAGCAGAGAGGGATGACGCGCCATGAAACGCTGGTGGGCCCTTCTGCCGGTCGCGGTGTTTGCGGGCATCGTCATCGTTGCGTTCGTGCAGCTGTCGCGGCCAGCGCCGGCGCCCGCCTCCTTCATCTCGCCGCAGCGGCCGGCGCCACAGTTCGCGATTCCCGGGCTCGATGGCGGCGAGGTGAAGCTGGCCGATTTTGCGGGGCGGCCTGTGCTCGTGAACTTCTGGGCGACCTGGTGCGCGCCCTGCAAGTTGGAGCATCCGCTGCTGGTCGAGATGCGCGAACAGGGCGTCGAGATTGTCGGCGTGCTCTACAAGGATCCGAACGGACTGGATGGCGCGCGGCAGATCCTGGTGCAGGATGGCAATCCGTTCGCGGCAGTGGGGCTCGACCCCTCCGGCGACCTGGGCATCGACATGGGCCTGTCGGGCGTGCCCGAAAGCTTCCTGATCGATGCGCAGGGGCGGATCATCAAGACCAAGCGGAACTATTTCGTCGATCAGGACGTGACCGAGTTCGTCGCCGCCTATCGCGCCGAAAAAGCGAAG
>CAIKXW010000042.1 GCA_903831485.1 uncultured Alphaproteobacteria bacterium
GGTACGCTCGACTACAACGCCGTCCTGTCGGACGATGACGGCATCGCCTTCCGCCTCAATGCGATGGCGCACCAGTCGGCAGAGCCCGGGCGCGATGTTGTGGAGAGCAACCGCTACGCCTTCACGCCGCAGATCGCGTTCGGCCTCAATGGCGACACGCGTGTGCTGCTCAGCGCCTATCACATGGCTCAGGACGATATCCCTGACCTCGGCCTGCCGAATGCGCGCAACACGACGCTTGCGGGCTCGGGTCTCGAAGGCCGCGTGGCGCCGGTTGGGACGAGCAATTTCTATGGCTATGCCAACGACTATCGCGAGATCGATGTGATCATGATCACCGGTCGCGTGACGCATCAGTTGTCGGACATGACGAGCCTGCGCGTGCAGGGCCGCTATGCCCGCGTCCACAACGACTCGATCGTGTCGGGGCCGCGCTTTGTCGGCGCGGTGACAACGCTCGATGCGACGACGCAGGTTGTCGGCAACCGCAAGCCGCGCGACCAGGTGGATGAGCTGTGGGTCGGGCAAGCCGACCTTACCACCGCTTTCGAGACGGGCGGGCTGGCGCACACGCTGGTGACAGGTGTCGAGGTTTCGAACGAGCTGACGCAGAACCGCCGCAGGCTCGACGCCAACGGCCCCGCCGCCAACCTGTTCAATCCGGTGCTGCAGACGGCGCCGCTCATCCCTTACAATGGTACGCGCACCGTTCTGGAGGCGGATGTCGCCTCCGCCTATGTGTTCGACTCGGTCGAGATCGGACCGCAATGGATCATCAATGGCGGCGTCCGCTACGACTCGGTGAACACGCGAATTCAGGGACTCGTCGACCCCAACCTGACGATCCCCGGCTTCGCCACCGACCTGACGGCCGAGGACGACGAATTCAGCGGCAGCTTTGCTGTGGTCTACAAGCCGGTGGATGAGGCCAGCATCTACGCAGCCTGGGGCTCGGGCTTCGAGACATCGGGCAGGGCGGACGTGGTGCAGCTTGCGGGCGGCAACAACGCGCCGCCGGTTACCGCCGCCAGCTTCAACGTCGATCCCGAGAAAAGCGAAAGCATCGAGCTTGGCGTCAAATGGGACCTGTTCGAGAACCTGCAGGTCGCTGCAGCCCTGTTCCAGATCGACAAGACCAATGCGCGCACGCCGGGCGTCAATCCGGGTGATCCGCCCGTGGTGCTCGATGGCGAGCAGCAGGTGCAGGGCTTCGAGGCCTCCGCCGTCGGCACCATCACGCCGGGATGGAGCGTCATCGCCAGCTATGCCTGGCTTGATGGCGAGGTGACGAAATCGAACAACGCGTTCGAGCTTGGCCAGCGGCTCGACAACCTGCCCGAGCATTCGGCAAGCCTGTGGACCTCCTGGCGCATCAACAGCGACTGGATGGTGGGTGGCGGCGTGCAGTATGTCGGCGATCGGATCAGCGACATCCGCACTGGTCCTGCGGCGAACATTCAGATCATCGCGCCGGAGTACACGACGCTGGACGGCGTGATCGAGTGGGAAGTGACGGATGAGGTTCAGTTGCGCCTCAACCTCTACAACATCACGGACGAGACCTACTTCCAGTCCTTTGCGAGCGCGCAGAGCATTCCGGCGCCCTCGCGCTCGGCGGTGCTGTCGCTGGACCTGACATACTGAGGTCGCTACCAGTTCTGGCCCCTTGGCTCGTGTGCTGGCGGGCGGCAGGAGCAGCTGCATGATCCTCGAGATCCAGGGCGTCCTCGATGCCGGTGAACTGGCGCGCGTGCGCGCGCTGGTGACGGCGGGGCCGTGGGCGGATGGGCGCGCGACTGCTGGCTATCAATCCGCGCTTGCAAAGGACAATGAACAGCTGCCGGAGGATTGCGCGGAGGCGCGCGAGGCCGGCGCGATTGTGCTGGCGGCGCTATCCCGCAACCTGCTGTTCCAGGCGGCGGCCCTCCCGGGAGAAATCTTTCCGCCGCTGTTCAACCGCTTTGCCGGGGGGCACAGTTTCGGCGTGCATGTCGACAACGCCATCCGGCCTGCGCGCGACGGTCGGCGCATTCGTACCGATCTGTCGGCGACGCTGTTTCTTGAGGCGCCGGAAACCTATGACGGCGGCGAACTGGTCATCGA
>CAIKXW010000043.1 GCA_903831485.1 uncultured Alphaproteobacteria bacterium
GCCGTCTCGCCCGGCCGGTAGACGCCGCGCTCGGTATAGACAAATGCGTCCGCAGCCAGCGACGGCGCCCGACCGCCGACATCACGCTCGGTCAGATCGACCGGCGAGCGGTCCAGATCGAGGATCGCGAAATCGCCGTTCGGCGCATAGGCCATAAGCATGCGCGGCGCGAGATTGCCCTCGCCCTTCATGATAGGGCCGGAGAAGCTGACCCGCCCCGTGCTATCCGTATTGCCGCGCGCCAGAATCTCGTTGTTCCGCGCCACCAGCTCCAGCTTCACGCCAGACACGGATTTGGCCGTCTGCAAGGACCGCACTGTCGCCGACATACCGTCGACGCCCGAATAGGTCGTCAGCGCAAGGTCTGTGATCACCAGCCAGCGCTTGGCGCGCGCTGCCTCGTTGGGAATGTCACCCGATGCGTCGATCTGGTCGAGCTCGACGAAATAGGCGCCCGGCTGCAGCTTCGGGATCGCCTTGGCGATCGGGAAGACGGTGGTCTTCGCCGAGTTGGCTGATCCCGGCGTGTCGATCTCGCCGGTCCACAACTGCTCGGCCACGTCGTAAACTTCCGAGCCGTAGTCCATATAGCCCCAACCGCCGGCGCTATGCGAATAGCCCTGGGAAATGGTCTTGAAGGCCAGCGCCCGATCCGTGATTCGCGAAATGGTGACTTTCACCTTGTCGACGTTCACCGTCTCCAGCGCGAGGCCGTCTGCATCGATCCGCGGCAGGATCACGCCATCGCCCTTGAATCCGACATAGGCGGGCCGGTCGCCAAACGCGATCGCCACATCCTCGTCGAACGGCAGCGTGCGCCCATCGCCCGCCGGCAGACCCGAACGGATGCGGATCTCGCGATCGCCCCCAAATGTCAGGCCGCCGAGGCAAAGGTTTGATCCTTCGACCGACAGCGCGATCTCGGGTCCGTCACCCATGTCGACGTACGGCCGATAGTCCGTCTGCGGATTGAGACCGGCCGAAAAGCCCAGGCAGGCTTTCGGCTGGTCTCGCGTCACGTCGATCGTGTAGCGCAGGAATTCGAACTCGCCCGACCCGCCCGCGCGCGGAGCATTCGCCTGTCGTGTCTCAAGCTGTGGCCCCTGGTCCTCGCCAAGAACTGCCTTGGCGTCATTACCCCCAGCCGGCCCTCCGCATGCGGAAAGCGCAATGGCAGCAAGCACGCCCGCGGCTGCAACAGCCACGGCGCGCAATGATTTCGTGGACCCCACGTCGTCCCTCCTGAACCCCCAGCCACTTTTGAGTGTGCTGAATTTACCATAGCGTGCGCGCACCACTATGGAAGGCCACGCAAGGCACAAGCTGCTGAAAAACAGTGAGTTTGGTACGACTCCCCGCACGAAATGAGGCTCTGGGGGGCGTGGTGCCGGATGAGGGGATTGAACCCCCGACCTTCGGTTTACAAAACCGCTGCTCTACCGCTGAGCTAATCCGGCGAGGCTTCCCGTGAGAGAAGGCCGCGGAGGGGAATAGGCGCCTCCAGCCGCTCACGCAAGCCCGGCGCCGCCGACCGCAAAATACCCCCGGACTGCCACATTCCGCCCGGAGCCCGCCCCATCGGGAACTCGGAGGAACTTTCATCTCCGCAAGACCGTTACCGAACTGAAGGCTGGGCGCTGGGAGGCACACATGACCCGATTGACCGCAACGACCATAGGCGCCGCGATGATCGGTTTCTGCGGGTTCATCGCCGGCTCGGCGACCGCTCAGGCCACTTCCCCATGCCCGAGCCACGAGGCGGTGGTCTATTTCGCCCCGGACTCGGCCGTCCTGAACTCGCAGCAGAATTTCGCTGTCGTCAGCGTGGCCGAAGCCGCGCGCACCTGCGGCGCCAAGGGCGTCCTCATTCAGGCAAATGGCGATGGAGAACGCGCCCGGGCCGTCGCCACGGCCCTGAGCCAGCGAGGCGTCCAGGCCACGATCGTCGCGCAGCCCGCGCTTGGCCTGCCCGGCGACACCATGATCGCCCGCTCGATTACGCTGCGCGTCGCGACGCAAACCAGCACGAGCAGCTGAACCTCGCGGGCCGATTCGCCAGAAAGCTGGCCCTCCACGCCGTCCATGCTACAAGCCGCGCCAAGTCGGGCGGGAAGCGGAACAGAATGGACAAGAGAATTCTCGGCCGCATCTATAGTCGGCTGATTCACAAGTACTTCCTCAACGACATGTACCTTGACCTGCGCGTGCGGGCCAAGAAGGACACGGTCGATTACATAGAGGCCAATCTCAAGGACGCCATGCTGTGCCAGGGACGCAAGCCCCTGATCGAACTTTGCATGAACCGGGAGAAGGAAGCGAAGCTCAACGGCCTCATCCTCGAGTTTGGCGTCGCTGGCGGAACGTCAACCCGCATCATCGCGAAGAACGCCGAACCTCGCACGGTCCACGGCTTCGACTCGTTCGAAGGGCTTCCCGGCGACTGGTCGGGTACACACGAACAAAAAGGTCGGTACAGCCAGCACGGCAAGCTCCCCCGCGTGCCCAACAACGTTAAGATTCACAAGGGCTGGTTCGATCAGACCCTCCCCGGTTTCCTCGTAGCGAACCCCGGGCCGGTCAGCTTCGTCAACATCGATTGCGACGTCTACGACTCGACGATCTACGTCCTGGACCAACTCGCGGACCGTATGCGCGTGGGCACGCTGATCGTGTTCGACGAATACTACAATTACCCGAACTGGCGCGAGCACGAGTACAGGGCCTGGCAGGAATTCGTTGCGGCGCGGAAGATCAAGTACCGGTACACAGGCTTCTCGACGATGCGTTACCACGCGGCGGTGCAGATCACGGCGATCGGGTGAAGGTGGGGTGACCCATCAGCAGCGGAACGTCCTCCGCACTGTTTGCGGCAGCTGGTAGCATGATTTCGGAGTGCTACGCTTCTGTCCCGGAGACCTCGCATGGTTTGGGACACACAACCCCCCGCGATTTCGGCGCCTGTCATGCCGTGCGCAGACCTCAAGCCTCAGCGTATTTGGGTGGGCGCCGAACCCACCGTCCTGCGCTCTCCCGATTGTAGATGGATACTGGCCTATCGCTCAACCTCCGGATCGGCTTCGGCATCCCCCATCAAGGGGCCTCAGGTCGCCGAGATGGCGACCGTTGCGGACGCCGCCACAGGCAAGGTGGTCGCCACTTTCGAGATGTCCCGAAGCGCAAGCCTTCACTGGCTGGAGGATGGGACGCATCTGATCGTGAATTACAGCTCGGGCAGTGGATCGGCAGAGCCGCTGGTCATCCGGCTGCCGTCCGGTCCCGCCGCAACTCAGGCTGCCGCTCCGATCGATCTGAGCGAGGTCGTATTCGGTGACGTGCTGAATCGCATCGGCAAGTCTTCAGTGCAGGTCTACCATTTTTACGTATCCTTCACTGCCGACAAGGACGATCGTGTCCTGGTTTCGGCTCAGCCAGTCTACACCTTGCGAGGTGAAACCGGCCCTGGCGGGTCAGCCTGCCTGATCTACAGCATCGACAAGGCCACGTTTCGCGATGCACGTCTGATCGAACAGCTACCCGAGAATGCGCCCTGTCCGAATGGCCCTGCGGAATAGACTGATCATGCTAGCGGGCTGGCAATCTATGCCGGGCGGGGCTACATCGCGCGCATGGCACGTATCCTCATCACATCCGCCCTGCCCTACATCAACGGCGTCAAGCATCTCGGCAACCTTGCCGGCTCGATGCTCCCGGCGGATGTCTATGCGCGCTATTGCCGAGCCGCCGGGCACGAAGTGCTCTTCATCTGCGCCACCGACGAGCACGGCACGCCTGCCGAACTCGCCGCCATCGAGGCGGGCCAGAGCGTGGCCGACTACTGCGCCGAGCAGCACGACATCCAGAAAAATGTAGGCGCCGGATTCCACCTCTCCTTCGACTGGTTCGGCCGCTCCTCCAACGAACCCAACCGCCGCCTGACGCAACACTTCGCCGACGTCCTTGAGGATAACGGCTTGATCGACGAGCGCACCTCGAAACAGGTCTACTCGGTCGACGACAAGCGCTTCCTGCCGGACCGCTACGTCGAAGGTACATGCCCCAATTGCGGCCACGAGAAAGCCCGCGGCGATCAATGCGACAACTGCGGAACACTTCTCGATCCGGTCGAACTGATCAACCCGTACTCGTCCGTCTCCGGCTCCCGCAATGTCGAGATCCGCGACACGCGCCATCTCTACCTGCTGCAGACGAAGATGCAGGACCAGGTCCGCGCCTTTGTCGATGCGCGCGCCGCCGACTGGCCCAATCTGACCACGTCCATCGCCTACAAATGGCTCGACGAAGGCCTGATCGACCGTTCGATCACGCGCGACCTTTCCTGGGGAGTGCCCGTCACGCGCAGGGGCCACCCGCGCCCCGGTTTCGAGAACAAGGTCTTTTACGTCTGGTTCGATGCGCCGATCGAATACATCGGCTCCACCGTCGAATGGGCTGAAGCAACGGGCGGCGACTGGGAACGCTGGTGGCGCACCGACAAGGGCGCGGACGACGTCACCTATGTCGAGTTCATGGGCAAGGACAATGTCGCCTTCCACACCGTCAGCTTCCCCGTCACCATTCTCGGCTCAAAGGAGCCGTGGAAACTCGTCGACAAGCTGAAAGCGTTCAACTGGCTCAACTGGTATGGCGGCAAGTTCTCCACCAGCCAGAAGCGCGGCGTCTTCATGGACAAGGCACTGGAGCTGCTGCCCGGCGATTACTGGCGGTGGTATCTCACCGCCAACGCGCCGGAGAGTTCCGACACGGCCTTTACCTGGGAACACTTCAAGTCGACGGTGAACTCCGACCTCAACGACGTGCTCGGCAATTTCGTCAACCGCATCACGAAATACGCGGCCGCGAAATTCGATTCAAAAGCCCCGGAAGGCGGCGCGCCCGGCGAGCACGAAGCCTGGATGGCGAACGAACTCGCTACCCGCCTGCCCGCCCTCATCGCCCATTACGAAGCCATGGAATTCCGCAAGGCCGCCGCCGAAACCCGCGCCATCTGGTCCGCTGGGAACGAGTACATCACCAAGGCCGCGCCGTGGACGGCCTACAAGACGTCTGTCGATCAAGCCGCCGTCGGCATCCGCACCGGCCTCAACCTTGTCGCCCTGTTCGGCGTGATCGCCCAGCCGATTATCCCCGACACGGCGCGGAAGATTCTCGATGCCATCGGCGTGCCTGAAGGCAATCGTAGCCTCGACATGTCGAAGCTTGGAGCCAGCGGCTATTCCGCACTCCTCGACGCCCTTCCGCGCAGCATGACAATCGCCGTGCCGCCACAGCTATTCACCAAGATCGAAGACGCGCACGTCGCCGACTGGACCCAGCGCTTCGGCGGCGGTTGATCGCGCACCGGACTGGGCGAAGACCGAACGGTTGCGTCAGGTCAACGGCCTGCCTTTTGTTTCCGGGAACAGGAACAGGCAAGTGACGATGCCGATGATTCCGAACACGACCGGGTACCAGAGGCCGGCGAAGACGTCTCCGGTCGCGGTGGCGATGGCGAAGGCGGTCATCGGCATGAAGCCGCCGACCCAGCCGATGCCGATATGGTAGGGCACCGAGAGAGCCGTGTAGCGCACGCGCGTCGGGAAGAGTTCGACCAGGGCGGCGGCCATCGGGCCATAGAGCGCACAGGCGCCGATGACGAGAACGAGGAAGCCTCCGACTATAAGGGGCCAGTTGAACTCGGCGGCCTGGGCCTGGAACTCGGCGGGCGTGGCGGGGGACTTGATCGGCGGCGGATAGCCGGCGGCTCTCAGGGCGGCGGCGAGACTTTCGTTGATGCCTTTGGCGTGTGCCTCGAGGGCCGTTTTTTCCAGGCCGACCGCATCGGTCGCGGGCGTGCGCGCATCGGCATTGTCCCCGATCTGGACCATGGCGGGTGAACCGGCGGGCTCATTCGAAATCGAAAAGCCGATGCCGGCATTGGTGAGATAGTAGCGGGCGATGTCGCAGCCGGTCTCGTATTTGCGGCCGCCGAGCAGGTCGAACTGGAAAGCGCAGGTCGCGGGGTCGGCGTGGATGACGACGGGCTGCTCGCGTTGCGCACTCAGCAGCGCCGGGTTGGCGCCGGCAGAGAAGGCCTGGAAGCAAGGGATCATCGCGACGACCGACAGCACCATGCCCATAATGAGCACGGGCTTGCGGCCGACGCGGTCCGATAACCAGCCGAAGAAGACGTAAAGCGGGATGGAGATGAGTGTCGCGCCCATCAGCAGAACGTTGGCCCAGATGCCTGGCAGCTTCATGAAGCGCTCGAGGAAGATCTGCGTGTAGGAGAACACGCACCACCATATGGCGCCCTGAGCCATGAGGAAGGCGAAGATGGCGAGCAGGACGAGGCGCAGGTTTTCCCATTTGAGGAAGACCTCGGCGTAGGGCGCTTTCGAGATCGTACCCTCCTCCTTCATCTTGAGGAATTCGGGACTCTCGTGCAGGCGCAGGCGCATCCAGATCGAGATGCCGACGAGGATGGCGGAGGCGAGGAACGGGATCCGCCAGCCCCAGGCGAAGAACTGTTCCTCGCCCATGGCCGCGCGCGTGCCGACGACGACGGCGAGCGCGCCCATCAGGCCGAAGGCGGCGGAGGACTGAATCCATCCGGTGGATTCGCCGCGATGGTTGGGTGCGCAGTGCTCCGCGACATAGATGGCGGCGCCGCCGTATTCGCCGCCGACGGCCATGCCCTGCAGGATGCGCAGCAGGACGAGCATGATGGCGCTGAAGCCCAGCAGCTCCTTATTGTCCGGCAGCAGACCGATGGCGAAGGTGGCGCCGCCCATGATGATGACGGTCGCGAGGAAGGCGCCCTTGCGGCCAAAGCGGTCGCCCATGCGGCCGAAGATCAGCGCGCCAAGCGGGCGGAACAGGAGGCCGGCAGCGAACACAGCGAGGGTGGCGATCGTGGCATTGGCTTCGCCGATCTCGGCAGCGTTGAAGAATTTCGCCGCAAAGACGCTGGTGAGCGCGCCATAGACGAAGAAGTCGTACCACTCAAAGGCTGTGCCTGCGGCCGACGCCAGCACAACCGTGCGCAGCGGCGTCGTTGGCTTTGCAGCCGCCTCCGGCGTCGCCGATTCCATGCGTCTCTCCCTCGACCCGTATGTGACCCCGCGCGGAAGACCTGCACTAGATCGCTGGGTTCCGCCAGAGGCCGCAAGCTCGTTGCAACTTCGTGCGTTGAATTTCGCGTCTCAGGTGTTCTAGCCTCGTCTCTCGTCTAAGGATTCAGGGATCAGCGCTTTGAAACACGTATTCGCCATTACGGCCGCCATCATGCTGGCCGTTGCGCCGGTGGTGGCGCAGCAGGTGGGCAAACCGATCCGGTCGGAACCTCAGCCGGTTGCAGCGGCGCCCGCCCTGCCCGCGCTGCGGGATGTGGCGTATCCGGGAACGCTGACGCTGGAGGTGGACGCGACCGACCTCGACCGGCGGATCTTCGGCATCCGGCAGAAGGTGCCCGTGGCGAAGGCGGGTCCGCTGACGCTGATGTATGCGGAGTGGATCCCGGGAAACCATGCGCCGCGTGGGCCGATCTACAATTATGCGGGGTTGAAGATTTCGGCAAACGGGAAGCCGATCCCGTGGCGGCGCGATCCGGCGGATGTGTTTGCGTATCATGTCGATGTACCGGCGGGCGTAAAGGCGCTGGATGTCGAGGCGCAGTTCCTCTCGCCGATCGAGTCGGCGCAGGGTCCGATCATGATGACGCCGGAGATGCTGCGGCTGAACTGGTACATCGGGGCGCTGTATCCGGCGGGACATTTCGCACGGAAGATCAGTTTCGATGTCAGCGTGAAGCTGCCGGCCGGTTGGGACTATGCGACGGCGCTCGAGACAGCGTCGAAGTCCGGCGACACGGTGAAGTTCAAGACGGCGTCGTGGGAGACGGTGATCGACTCGCCACTGTTTGCCGGCAAATACATGCGGAAATTCGATCTCGATCCGGGCGGGCGCTCGCGCGTGACGCTGAATGCGATGGGGGATGAGCCGGGACAGGTGAACCCGCCGGCGGAGGTGATCGAGGTTCATCGCAACCTGGTCAAGCAGGCCGACAAGCTGTTCGGCGCGAGGCATTTCGATCACTACGACTTCCTGCTGTCGGTGAGCGACAGGCTGGCCACATCAGGGATCGAGCACCAGCGCTCGAGCAATAATGGCGTGAACTCGCAATATTTCAGCGGATGGAATTCCGCGTTCGTCTCCAAGGACCTCCTGGCGCACGAATATGTGCATTCGTGGAACGGCAAGTATCGGCGGCCGGCGGACCTGTGGACGCCGTCATTCAACGTGCCGATGCGGGCGGGGTTGCTCTGGGTCTATGAGGGGCAGACGCAGTACTGGGGGCATGTGCTGGCGGCGCGATCGGGCTTCGTGACAAAGCAGCAGGCGCTGGACCTGATCGCGAACAATGCGGCGGTGTATGACACGCGCACAGGGCGGGAGTGGCGGCCGCTGGTGGACGCGACGATGGATCCCGTGATCGCGGCGCGGCGGTCCCTGCCCTGGCAGAACTGGCAGCGGAGCGAGGACTACTATTCCGAAGGCCAGCTCATCTGGATGGATGTGGACACCCTCATCCGCGAGCAGACGCAGAACAAGAAGTCGCTGGACGATTTCGCGAAGGCGTTCTTCGGCATGAATGATGCCGACTGGGGGCAGCTGACCTATACGCGCGCGGATCTCGTGGCGACGCTGAACAAGATCATGCCGCATGACTGGGAGACGTTCTTCCGCAACCGCGTAGACGAGGTGGCGGTAAAGGCGCCGCTGGATGGGCTGGAGCGCGGCGGCTACCGCCTGGTCTATGGCGATGCGCCAAATGTCCAGTGGCGCGAAACCGAAGCGCGCACGCGCGCAGCGAACCTGCTCTACTCGATCGGGCTGTCCACCGACCCTTTGGGGAAGATCACGCTGATCCAGTGGGAGGGGCCGGCGTGGGAGGCGGGACTGAATACGTCGCTGACGATCACGGGCGTGAATGGTCAGACTTTCACGACCGACCGGCTGAAGGCGGCGGTGGCGGCGAGCAAGGACAAGCCAGTTGAGCTCCTTGTGAAGTCGGGCGAGGCGTTGAAGACGGTGAAGCTCGACTACAACGGCGGGCATCGCTATCCGCGGCTGGAGCGGATCGCTGGCAAGCCGGCGTACATCGATGACATCCTGGCGGCGCGGTAGCCGAGACCCTTACTTCGCCGCCGGCGGGAAGAACGCGCCGACCACTCCTGCGAACTGTACCGGGCTGGCGTAGCCCTCCGCTGAAACCGCCTGCACGCCGAAGAACCAGTCGTCGATCACGGTGTTTTCAAGCACGGTGGTGGTCGCCCCGGAGACGAGCTTGCTGTGTTGCCAGACCGGAGACGTGGTTTCGCGCCACCAGACGATATAGCTGGCGGCGCCTTCACTGGCGGCCCAGGTGACGGTTGTGTTGGCTGAGACGGCGCCGTCGATCTTTACCTCGCGCGGCGGGCGTGGGCCGGATGCGAGCGAGGCCATCGTCATGGCGTTGAGTTTCGTCACACGCGCGAGATAGGGGAAGTCAACGCCCTCGATCGTGTCGCCGTAGACGATGCCGTTCTCGGTGCGCAGATCCTGGTGCTGGCGGTGATAGTGTTCGGCGGCTTCCGTCACGCGCACGGCGGGGAAACCAGCTTCGACCATCGGCACCTGGTCGCCGCCGCGGCTGAAGCGGTCGCGACGGTAGACCATGGAGACGTCGAAGCTGGGCATATGGGCCTCGGCGATGGCGTCGACATAGCGCGCGAGATTGCGGGAGGGGGCGTCGACCTCGCCGCCGACAGAGCGGCGGGCGGCGGCGATGGCTTCGGACTCGTTGGAGCGCACGCCTTCGGAGAAGACGCGGACCCGGTCGTCGATGTGTGCGGCCATCCCGTGGCTGTTGCCGACAATGTCGTTGTTGAGGACGGCGAGCACTTCCCAGCCTTGCGCCTTGGCATGCGCAGCCAGTATGCGGCCGCCATGCAGGCCCTGCTCCTCTCCGCTCAAGGCGGCAAACACGAGCGTCGCGCCGAACTTGCGCTTCGACAGAATTCGCGCAGCTTCCATAACGGCGGCGACGCCCGAAGCGTCGTCATTTGCGCCGGGCGCATCTGCGGCAAAGTTCATTACGTCGGTGACGCGGCTGTCGAGGTGGCCCTGGATGATGATGACGCGGTTCGGGTCTCCTGTTCCACGCTGGATGGCGACGGCGTTGGCGACGACGGTGGGATTGGGCACGCGAGGCGGGGCCGTGACCGTGTCCTGCACCGTGATGACTTCGAGGCAGTTGCCGCAGTCGGAGCTCATCTTGCGGAACTCAGATTCAACCCAGCGGCGGGCGGCGCCGATGCCCCGTGTGTCGGAGACCTGGTCTGACAGCGTGTGGCGCGTGCCGAAGCTGACCATCTTCTCGATATAGCCGCGGAGGCTGGCCTCGCTGACGTCGGATGAGACCGAGGCGAGCGCGGACCGGACGGACGCGGTTGGCGATGGTGATGCGGGCGACTGCCCATCCGTTGCGCAGCCACCCAGCAAAAGCGTTGCAGCCGACAGATATCCCAGGACGGCTTTCATGTAGACCCTTCAGGTGAGCTTGCGCAGCGATGCTTGGCTGATGCTAGAACGGGTGACAAGTGTTGCGGCTAGGCTGTGGATAGAAATGACGAAGACGCGCGCCCTTTGCGGCATCGCGCTGCTTGCCGCCCTCGCCTTCAGCGGAGCTGTCGCCATGGCCCAGAAGCCCACACTCGATCCGGAGTCTTTCCTGCCGCCGCCGTTGCCGTGGAGCGGGGCGAGCGAGAAGCTTATCGCGCTGGCGAACGATCCGTGGATCACGCCTTCGGAAAAGACGGACCTGACCGCGACGCCCGACTATGAAGAAACGCTGGCCTTCCTGCAGCGCATGGATGCGCAATCGAAGCTGATGCGCATTGAGACGTTCGGCACAACGCCGCAGGGCCGACAGATGGCGGCGGTGATCCTGACCAAGGACGGCGCGAAACTGCAGGAGGCGAAGCCCGTGTTCCTCGTGCAGGCAGGCATCCATTCCGGCGAAATCGACGGGAAGGACGCAATGCTGATGTTGATCCGCGACATGCTGTTCAAGGGAAAGGACAGCCTACTCGACAAGGTCAATGTTGTATTCATCCCCGCCCTTAATGCAGATGGCCATCAACGATCCACGCCGCACAGCCGGCCGAACCAGCGCGGGCCTAAGGAGATGGGCTGGCGCAACACGGCTCAGAATCTCAACCTCAACCGCGACTTCATGAAGGCCGAGGCGCCGGAGATGCAGGCGCTGCTCGGCCTGATCGCGAAGTACGATCCAGACTTCTACATCGACCTGCACGTGACCGATGGCCTCGATTACCAGTACGACGTGACCTACTGGTTCGATGGGTGGGATGGGCTCTATGCAGACAGCCCGGCAATCGGGAAGTGGCTGAACGACGTCTATCGCCCGAGGGCGGACGCCGCGCTTAAGGCGAACGGGCACATTCCCGGCCCCATGATCTTCGTGCGCGACGAGAGCGACCTGCCACAAGGCGTCGACTTCATGGCGTTCGCGGCGCGCTTCTCTCATGCGTATGGCGACTTACGGCGCGTGCCCACCGTTCTGGTGGAGAACCATTCCCTGAAGCCATACCGGCAGCGCGTGCTAGGCACGTATGTACTTCTCGAGCAGACGCTCAACACGCTGGCGCACGAGACAAAGTCGCTGAAGGCCGCCATCGCGACGGATCGCGCGGCGCGGCCGAATACGTTGGACGCAAACTGGAAAACGAAAGAGGACCCGGTGGGCACGCTCGCCTTCCTCAGCGTAGCTTCAGAGCAAACGGACTCGCCCGCGTCGGGGGGAAAAGTGTCGCGCTACCTCGGCCGGCCGGGGCCGACAGTTCCGGTTCCGATCTACGGCTCGGAGCCATCACTGCAGCTCGATGTTGCAAAGGCCTACTGGGTGCCTTCGACCAAGCCCGATGTGATCGCCAAGCTGAAGCTGCACGGGATCAAGGTGGAGACGATCGCCGAGGCGAAGGCGGTCGATGTCGAGATGATCCGCCTCGACGGCTTTCGGAATGCCGGGCTGTCCGAGGGCCGCATGACCTATGCGCCGACAGGCATGACGAAGGAGCGGCGGACGGAGACGTATCCGCCCGGATCCGTCCGGGTATCGACCGACCAGCCGCTCGGCGCATTGGCTGCCTACCTGCTGGAGCCTGGCAGCGAGGACTCGTTATTCGCGTGGGGGTTCTTCGCGGAGATTCTCTCGCGAGTTGAGTATATGGAGCCCTACGCCATCGCCCCGATGGCCGAGCAGATGTTGGCTGGCGATCCGCAGCTGAAGGCGGAGTTCGAGAAGCGGCTGGCTGAGGATGCGGCGTTTGCGGCGTCTCCCTTGCGCCGGCTACAATTTTTCTACGAGCGCAGCCCGTTCTACGATCAACGGTACCTGCTTTATCCGGTAGGCCGCGAGACCTGAGCAGCCTGTTCATGCGGCGTTGACCCGGCGGCTGGCAGGTCTAGTTCTGAGACGGATGGCGGAGCGAAACTGGAACGGCGATGCGTTGGGCACTGGCTGCATGTGTGGGACTTCTGGCAAGCGCTGCAGCGCTGGCGCAGCCCGGCGGCCGGTTGCAGGCGGAGCGTGAATCGGCGTTTGAGGCCGGGCTAGTGCAACGCGCAGCTGCGCGAGACGCCCTGCATACGGGGCTGCGGGCAGGTCCGGCTGGCAACAATGCGCGCGGGCTGGCGCTGTCTGGCGGGGACGCCGCGGTGGTGGGCCTGGTTGTCAGTGGCCGCAAGTATGGCGTGTCGCTGGACGGAACCGGCGAGGTACTCATCAAGGATTTCGTCTTCACAGACAGGCTGTCCGGTGTCAGCAACCGTCAGACAGGTTGAGGTCTTTCACTAACGGAGGAATTCTGGATCATCGCAGCCCATGAGGTAGCGAAAATGAGACAGAATTCCGGGCCGCAATCGGCCGAGAAGCATGTGAAGGAGATCCGCCGGCGGACCCGGCTTAACTGTGTTCATTGTGTCAGCGCGCGGCGTTCTGGGGGGAGGCAGTTGGATACGTGTGAGTTGATATTGGACTGTCTGCCGACAGAACAGTCCATCGATAAGGGGGAGTTGCAGCACCGCTGCGGCCAACGCATGGGGTCGGCACTTAGAGATGCAGATTTCGAAGCTGGACTGGTGGAACTTGCCAATCGCGGCGACATTGCATCCACGGGTCGATTGATCAGAAGGATCGAATGCGATTTCGCGGAATCGGCTCTCGAAAGTGCCGTGGAGCTCCACCTTTGCTCGAAGGCTTTTCTCCGAGTGGTGGGTGCCGATCCGGACTATTCCATTTTCCACACGAGTGCCCGTGGCGGCGCTGTTGGTAGTGGTCAGTTTTCGCGACCCGACTTTAC
>CAIKXW010000044.1 GCA_903831485.1 uncultured Alphaproteobacteria bacterium
ATGGAAATCGAGATCGATTTCGCCTTCGGCAAAGGCCCCAAGGCGACCGCCTCCACCCGCACCTATCCCGTCTTCGTCACCGTAACCCGCCGCGACCGCAGCGTGCTGGCCAAGGAGCGTTTCGACATCCAGGTCGCCTGGCCCGCCGGCAAGGACATCGTCCGCCACACGGAAACCGTGCCGGGCATCGTGATCCCGCGCGCCAACGAGACCATTTCGGGCTCGAACTTCGAAATTCTCGTCGGCTTCGACCTGACGCCGGAACAGCTCGCCTACAACCGGAGCGGCACTCGCTTCACGATCAACGTTGCGAAACCCGCCGCCGGCCAGTAGTCCGGCGGGGCCCAGACCAGCCCCTCTCCGGACCTGACCATGACCAAGCCCCAGGACCTTGCCGACCAGCTGTCGGACGTCGCCGGCGCCGCTTTCGCGGCCATGGGCATTGATGCTGGTGCGGGGGTGATGCGCCGCTCTGACCGTCCTGACCTCGCCGACTTCCAGTGCAACGGCGCGATGGCCGCAGCCAAGAAGCTCAGCAAGAACCCGCGCGAGATCGCGACGGCCGTCGTCGAGGCGCTGAAGGCTTCCCCGCTGGTCGCCGCATCCGAGGTCGCCGGCCCCGGCTTCATCAACGTACGCCTGACGCCCGCAGCGCTCGCCGCGCGCGCCGAGCAGATCGCCGCCGACCCGCGCTCCGGCGCGCGCAAGGTCGAGACGCCCCGCCGCGTCGTGATCGACTTCGGCGGCTGGAACGTCGCCAAGGAAATGCACATCGGCCACCTGCGCTCGACGGTGATCGGCGACAGCTTGCAGCGTCTGTTCCGCTTCCTGGGGGACGCCGTCTCCAGCGATGTTCATCTCGGCGACTGGGGCCTGCAGATGGGCCAGCTCATCAACGAGGTGAAGCTGGAACAACCGGGTTTGCCATACTTCGACGCCAGCTTCACCGGCCCCTATCCCGAACAAAGCCCCGTCTCGATGGATGATCTTGGACGGCTCTATCCGCAGGCCTCCGCCAAGTCGAAATCCGACGAAGCGCGCCGCGACGAGGACCGCAAGGCGACGCAGGAACTGCAGTCCGGCCGCCCCGGCTATCGTGCGCTATGGCAACACTTCTGCAACGTCACCCGCGTCGGCCTCGAACGCGAATGTGCCAGCCTTGGCGTGCGCTTCGACCTGTGGAAGGGCGAAAGCGATGCGGAACCCTTCATCCCCGCGCTTGTCGAAGACCTGAAAGCCCGCGGCATCGCTGAACTGGATGCAGGCGCATGGATCATCCGCGTCGCGCGCGAGACCGACAAGAAGGAGATGCCGCCTATCATCCTCGTGAACCGCGACGGCGCGATCGGCTATCACGGTTCCGATCTCGGCACGATTGTCGATCGCAAGCAGGGCATCGACCCGCAGCTGACGCTCTACGTCGTGGACCAGCGCCAGGCGCTGCACTTCGAACAGGTCTTCCGCGCCAGCGACCGGGCAGGGCTGATGCCCGAAAACACGCTCGAACACCTTGGCTTCGGCACGGTGAACGGTCCGGATGGCAAGCCGTACAAGACCCGCGACGGCGGCACGCTGAAACTCCAGGCGTTTATCGCCCAAGCTGATGAAGTCGCGACAGCGCGCATGAAGGAAGCCGAACTCGGCGCGGACGTCTCCACCGCCGAACAGCAAGATATCGCGCACAAGGTCGCCGTGGCAGCGATAAAATTCTCGGATCTCTCCAACGTCCGCACGACGAACTACATCTTCGACCTCGACCGCTTCATCTCGTTCGAGGGCAAGACCGGCCCGTACCTTCTCTACGCCGCTGTGCGCATCAAATCGCTCGCCCGCCGCGCCGAAGCGGAGGGCGTGAAGCCCGGCCCGATCATGATCGAACTGGACGCCGAACGCGCACTCGTGCTTGCGCTCGACGCCTTCAACGACGCTCTGCGCGGCGCCTATGACAAGCGCATGCCGCACATCCTCTGCGATCACGCCTACACGCTGGCGCAGGCTTTCTCCGCCTTCTACGCAGCGGCTCCGATCCTCGTCGAAACCGAGGCTGCGAAGAAAGCATCCCGCTTCTCACTCGCCATGGCGACACTGAAGCAGCTGGAGCTGGCGCTGGGCCTCATCGGTATCGATACGCCGGACCGGATGTAGGCACATGCAAGACATCGAGTTTCGCGTCGACGATCTGACCGCATCAAAGTCTCAGGCGATCGTGCGCCGCCATCTCCAGGGCATGCATGCGAACTCGCCGCAGGACAGCGTACATGCCTTTGACATCGACAAGCTGCGTCAGCCCGGCGTCACGTTCTGGACCGGCTGGGTTGGTGAGGAGATCGCCGTGATGGGTGCTCTCACACGGCTCGATGCAGAGAGCGGTGAGATCAAATCAATGCGGGTGGCTGACGCCTTCCTCGGCCGCGGTGCGGGCAGGGCGATGCTCGAGCATATTCTCTCCGAGGCGCGCGCCGCCGGAATGAAGCATCTTTGGCTCGAGACCGGCTCAACACCAGCCTTTGACCCCGCCATTGGCCTGTACAAGAAAGCCGGGTTCCGCTTCTGCGGCCCGTTCGCCCACTACAAGGACGACCCGTTCAGCCGGTTCATGACGCTGGCGCTGTAGCTGGCGGCAGGCGCTGCAGCCTCACTTCTTTTTCGCAGGAGCCTTCTTCTTCGTTGCAGCTTTCTTCACCGCCGCCGGACCCGACTGCCACTCCGGCTTCAGATAGCAGGCCGCCAAGGCATTCGCATGGCCATGCCCGAGGCCCAGCGCCTCCATGGCATGACTGCGCAGTTCGCCATGCGCCTTCAGCCCTGACTTGGACAGCTTGGCCAGCATCTCTTTCTCGGACCTGCCCGAAGCCTTCGCGGCATTGTCGAGATAGGTGCGGATTCCCGTCGGCATCCCAGCCATCGGCTACTCCGCGCGCTGGGCGTCGCGCAACGCCCTGAACTCGTTGCCCTCGTACCAGTTGGGCCAATCGGCCGAGTTGGCGAGACGGGTGACAACCTCCGTCGCAACCTTTGTGTCAGCCTCGATGCCCGACAGATCCCAGCTGTCTTGGTATTCGTCAGCGGGCTTGTGATAGGCGTTGTCGGTATAGGCCTTCGCCGCGGCTTCGCCCGCCGCAACCCCGCCATTCACGAGGTCGATGCCGCTGTCGGGGTAGAGCATTGGCACGCCTTTCTTGGCTAGGCTGATATGGTCCGAGCGATAGAAGTATCCATTCTCGGGCGAAGGGTCCGGACGAATGACACGTCCGGATTCGGCCAGTACGGTCTTCAGGGCATCTTCGAGCTGCGAGGCGCCAGCCCCAATCACGAGAAGATCCTTGGCCATGCCTGTGGGTTGCATCGCGTCGATGTTGATGCCGCCGACGATGTTTTTCAGCGGCATGAGCGGGTTCTCGCCGAAGTAAGCCGAGCCGAGCAGGCCCGACTCTTCCAGCGTCACCGCCAGCACCGTCACCGACCGCTTCGGCTGCGGCCCCGCCGCCACCTTCTCGCCGATCTCCAGGATCGCCGCCGTGCCGGTGGCGTTGTCGACCGCGCCATTGTTGATCACGTCCGCAGTCGGATCACCGCCCGTGCCTTTGCCGAGGTGATCCCAGTGCGCCATGAGCAGAACATGCTCATCAGGCGCCTCGGATCCTTTGACGGTCCCGATCACATTGCGTGAGTCCTTGAAGTCGATGGTCTGGTTGATTGTCGCCGACGCCTTGAGCCCCGTCATCAGGACAGGCTTGAAGCCGCGCTTGTTGGCGGCGGCGCGCATCTTGTCGATGTCGAGCCCCGCCACCTTGAACAGGTCCGTCGCATGGTCGAGCTGGATCCAGCCCTCCAGCTTCGCGCGGCTCGCCCCGCCATCATTGCGCACGAGATCGGCCTGCTCGCCTGTCCATGACCCTTCCACGACGCCCCACCCATAGGATGCCGGCTTCTCCTCATGGATGATCAGCGCCGCCGTCGCGCCCTGCCGCGCCGCTTCCTCGAACTTGTAGGTCCAGCGGCCGTAATACGTCATCGCCTTGCCGTTGAAGAGCGTGTTGTCGTTGGTCACGAAGCCCGGGTCGTTGACGAACATCACGACCGTCTTGCCCTTCACGTCGACGCCTGCGTAGTCGTTCCAGTTGGCCTCTGGCGCGACAACGCCATAGCCGACGAACACCAGATCGGAATCCGTGAACGATACTGTCTTGTTCTTCTGGTCCTTGGTGATGAACACCGCATCGGGTCCCATCTTCAGGTCCCACGCCTTGTCGCCCGGACCAGCGATTTTCAGGGATGACGTCTTCGGGTCCGCCGTCTGCGCGACCATCTTCACGACCTGAAAGTACGTCCCGTCAGGATTACCCGGCGCGAGGCCGATGCGCTTCATCTCCGCCGCAATCCAGTCAGCTGCTTTCTCGCCTTCCGGATCGCCCGGGCCGCGGCCTTCATACTTGTCGTCCGCGAGTTCCTTGATGCGCGCAGCGAGATCGGCCGCCGCGATATCCAGCGATGTGGACAGCGTCGAGGTGACCGCGTTGGCGTCGGCCGCGGGCGCCGCCGGCGCGGCAGGCTCCGTGGGACCGCACCCAGCCAGTCCGATGCTCATCAGCGCGGCCGATACACCCGTAAGCGCAGGCAATTTCATCCCGGTCTCCCTCAAGTTGCGGGCACACTATCGCGCGCGGTCGGGGGAGCAAGTGCTGGTCAGGTCTTCCAGTCCGCGTGTGCGTCGTCGTGATCATCGGGGACGTGATCCATGCCCGGCGGCTGTGGATCGCCGGGGAGGGGGATCCAGTGCGTCTCCCCGGGCGGCTGCGTGAACCATGTCCCGTCAAAACCGCCAGCGATCGACGCGCGCCAGTCCGCCGCCGCCTTCGCCAATCGCTCCTTGGAAGACGCGACGAAGTTCCAGTCGAGAAAGCGCGGCCCATCCAGCTTGTCGCCGCCGGCGAACATGATCCGTGTCCCCGCTCTCAGCTTTACCCGGCACGGCCGTTGCGGCGACAGGATCGCCATCGTCGCCTCGCCTACAGACTGCCCCTCTACCTCAGCCGCGCCCTCGACCACATAGAGGCATAACTCTTCGGCGTCGGGAGCTTCGATCGTCGTGTCGCGTTCTGCCCTGAGCACAAGCTGGCAGATACCGCTGGGAAACTCGACAGGCGAGCGATGGCCATAGGCAGCCCCGGAGATCAGAACGCCGCTCGCGCCGTCGAGCGCCAATTTCGGGAGTACGGCTGCAGGGTAGTGCCGGAAGCCCGGCGCCTGCTCCTCATGGCTCTGCGGCAGCGCAACCCATGTCTGGATCGCCTCGATCCGGTGCCCCGCCTCGCGCTCGGCATGCGGCGTGCGCTCCGAATGGGTGATGCCCTTGCCGGCTGTCATCCAGTTCACGGCGCCCGGCCGAATGGCCTGATGAGTTCCAAGGCTGTCGCGATGGTCCAGCGCTCCATCGAACAGCCACGTCACCGTGGCGAGCCCGATGTGCGGATGCGAGCGCACGTCGATTCCCTTGCCTGCCGGCAAGACGGCGGGCCCCAGATGATCGAAGAAGACGAACGGCCCGACATTGCGCCGCGTCGCAAAAGGCAATACCCGGCGAACGGAAAACCCGCCCAGATCCCGCTCGCGCGGCTCAATGATCATCTCGACGGCGTCGGGCATGGGAACTTCCTCTGTCTGCGGTTGAGTATGGACGACGGCGGCGATGACGGCAAAGTAAGCGGATGACGGCAAACCGCGACATCAATGCGACTGGGTTCTGCCGCCTCCTCGCTGGGAAAGGCAGGCGTGACGAACAGTTGAGACTGCCCAAGCAGTGGCCTGCGGCGATCGTCCTGTCGTTGCTGATTTCCGCCTGCGCCCCGCTCCAGCAGAGAGCGCTCGCTCCCGAAACCGACCCCGCCCCCGGCTTCTCCGACACCGCTTTCACCAGCTTCGACGGCGCCCGCCTTGGCCTCGACACCTACCCCGCCCGCGCGCCGGGGCAGGGCGCAGGACCCTGTGACGACGGCGCGGGCATCGATCTCGACACGGTGGCAGCCGCATCCGCCTGCGCCGCGTCCGCCGAAGTCTACGCCGCTGAGCCCGACGTCGTTATCATCGCCGTCCACGGCATGAACGATTATGCCGGCGCCTTCATCGATGCAGGCGAATGGTGGTCCGCCAACGGCGCGACCGTCTACGCCTACGACCAGCGCGGCTTCGGTCGCTCCCCTGGCTGGATGATCTGGCCGAGCCACGCCGTCATGCGGAAGGATCTCGAAACCGCCATCGAAATAGCCCGCGCGCGCCACCCCGGAGCAAAAGTCGCCGTCGTAGGCGAGAGCATGGGTGCGGCCGTCTCCGTCACCACCTTCGCCCGCTCAGACGCGAGCAAGCCCGACGCGCTGATCCTATCCGGTCCGGGCTTCCGCGGCTGGGGCGCGCTGCCATTGCTCTACAGCGCCAGCCTCTGGGTTGCCTCCCATGTCCGGCCCGACTGGATTGTCGTGCCGCCAGACGGCGTCCGCATTGTCGCCACCGACAACAACCGCAAGCTGCGCGAGATGTGGTTCGACCCGCTTGTCCAGAAATCCAACCGGATCGACAGCGTCTATGGCGTCGTCTCGATGATGGAGGAGGCGGACCAGACGATCTCCCGCCTGCCGGCCAGCGTGCCGACCCTCATGCTCTACGGCGCCAAGGACGAGATGATTCCCGTCGAGGGCGTTCAGCGCGCGACTGCCAAGATGCCGCCCCACGTCCAGACGGCCTACTATGTGAACGGCTACCACCTGCTCCTGAACGACCTTCAGGCTCACAAGGTCTGGGACGATATCCTGGCCTTTGTCCGCGACCCGGAATCACCCCTCCCATCGGGCGCCCCGGCGCTACCTTGGTTCGGTAATCAGGACGCAAACCGTTGAAATTGCACGGGTCCATTGGGCCCGAAAATTAACCAAAGCCGGTTAGTCTGCGCGCTCTGGGAAGGTCATTCGAGGATCGCGCGCGGAATGCTGGCGCAAGTGAAAAAACTGGCAGGCGGCGATGTCGCCGGGCGCCTTGGCGCCTGGTGGAGCGGTCGCGACTACGTCCCGCCGGTGGAGGGCGAGGGCGCTCCGGCCGAAGAAAAGCCTGCCACAAAGGCTGACGCCCCGAAGGCCGAGCCTCCCAAGGCGGATGCCGCCAAGGAGCCAGCCAAGGCTGAAGCCCCCGTTTCGATGGCCCCAATTCCCGAAACGCCCGCGCCGGCCGCGGCGCCGCTCGATGGCGGCGAGATTCGCATCCGCGCGCTCGAGACACTCTGGGGCGAGGGCAGGCTCTCGCCCGGCTCATTCGCGCTCGACACCCACATGATCGACGCTGCGCTTGAACTCGCCGACCGCCCCGGCTCAATCGGTTTCATCGGCGCCGACGCCTCCCTGCTCAACGCCTTCACTGCACAGTCCGATCGCAAACCCATCGCCAACGAATGGCGTGGCGCCTGCGTCTCGCGCCTCAATCAGCTCGTCGCCAATGCTGCGTTCACTGTCAGCGAAGTGGATCGTCCGCGCGGCTTCCAGGATGGCGCGCTCCCCGCAATCGTCACCGTCGAAGCCTTCGCCTACGCCGACCACAAGGCCGGCCTCGTCGGCCGCGTCTTCCGCGCGCTCGATGCGGGTGGCCGCTGGGTCTTCGTCGACACAACGCGCCGCACGAAGAAGACGCCGCCGCAAGCCTTCGCCTCTGCCTGGGCCGAACCGCAACTCTCGACCAACGACGAGATCGAGGAGCTGCTCACGCTCGCCGGCTTCAAGACCATCCGCCGCGTCTCCGTCGCCGACCTTGTCCTGGTTTCTGCGAAACAGGGCTACGCCAATCTCTCGCAAGTCATCGAAAGCGCCTCGAGTTCAGGTCTCTCAGGCCGCGAAGGCGCGCTCTTCCTGCAGGAGCTTGCCTGGGAAGCGCAAAGCTGGCGCGCTCGCATGCGCGCCATCGAAGGCGGCGCGCTCGAAGTGAACCTCTGGGTCGCCGACCGCACCGAACAGCAGGGCCCGCTGAAGATCGCCCTAGACCAGTTGATCAAGCCGGACGATGCAGGCGCTGCGGACGCCTTGTTCGAGTAGGCTTGGCCGAAGCCAATCCGTGCCGTAGCGGCATACTTGCCCCCGCCCAAACGTCATGAAAACACCGCATCCAACGCGTGGCGATCGGCCCACGCGATGGAGCCTAAGTCATGAGGCAGGTGACACCCTTCTCGCGCCGGTCATTCGTCGCGCTCGCTTTTGCGTTGTCGCTGGTTGGCTGCGCGCCCGCAGAAAAGGCTGCCGCACCAGATCAGGCGCCGAGCGAGGCCGCGATTGCTGAATCCGCCCGGGCGATCCATGAGGAGAGCCTCGTGCTGGATGCGCATGCCGACATCGTGGTTCCCTCCACCGCCGCCAATTTCCTCAGCGCCGACGGCTCGTCGAAGGTGTCCCCCGAAAAGCTCAAGGCAGGGGGCGTCGGCGCTGTCGTCATGGCGATCGCTGTCGGACCGGGTCCACGCACGCGGGAAGACGACAGGAAGGCCCGTGCGGAAGCCGATGAGAAGCTTGCAGCTATCCAGGCGCTTGCGGCTGCCAACGCCGACATGGTGGCAATCGCAAGATCTGCCGATGAGATCCTCGCGATCCGCGAAAGCGGCAAGACGGCGCTGATCCTTGGCTTCCAGAACGCAAGGGCTCTCGAAGGGCAAGTAGCTGCGCTCGATACGTTCTATGAGGCAGGCGTGCGGGTCTTTGCGCTGAACCATCTTGCGCACAATGATTTCTCGGATTCCTCGCGTCCGTTCCACGACCCGGTCAGCAAGCAATACGAGCCGGACGCGCATGGTGGGCTATCGGCGCTGGGGCTGGCTGCCATCGACCGCATCAACGCGCTCGGAGGCGTGGTCGATGTGTCTCAGGCATCGAAGGCTGCAACGCTCGCGACCATTGCCAGATCCAAGACGCCCGTGATTGCCAGCCACTCGAATGTTCGCGCGATCTCGGACGCAACGCGCAATCTTTCCGACGAGGAGATCGATCGCATCGGCGCGACCGGGGGCGTCATCCACGTCGCGCCGTTCACGGCTTACCTTGTCAACTTCTCGACGCCGGAAAAGCTTGAGGCGATCAGGAAGGCGCGAAGCGCTGCGGGCCTGCCCGAGACGTATTCCTACCCCTACGAACTCTACTGGGAACTTCCCGACCCGGCGGCGCGAGAGACGTTCACGACGTCGATCCGCGAGTCACTTGGGCCAGCAACGATCGACACGATGATCGATCACATCGACTACATCGTGAAGCGCATCGGCATCGACCATGTCGGCATCGGCACGGACTTCAATCACGGTAGCGGCATTGAAGGCTATGACGATGCGAGCGCCTCTTTCGCCGTGACCCTTGGGCTACTCCGCCGCGGATACTCGGCGGAGGACATCAAGAAGATCTGGGGCGGCAATTTCCTGCGTGTCATGCGCCAGGCGGAAGCAGCGGCCGGAAAGGCTGGGCCCCCGCAGTAGGTCCCCCTCGCGCGACTTCTCCGCCAATTGGCAAGGCCATGGCCGCCGGTGGCGCCGATTGCCCTGTGATACGCAATTTCTTGCTCCGCTGCGATGTTCACCCCACCCGCCCTTGGGGCTA
>CAIKXW010000045.1 GCA_903831485.1 uncultured Alphaproteobacteria bacterium
CCTCGCTGGTCTCGCGCCCAGTGCGGCGGCGCACGAAATCCGCCCGGCCTTCCTCCAGATCCGGGAGATCGAGCCGCAGGTCTACGATTTTCTGTGGAAGACACCCGCCCGCGGCGACATGCGGTTGGCGCTCAACGTCATCCAACCGGAATCCTGCGCTAACGCCTCCGAGCCACGCGCTACCCTGGTCGATGGCGCTGTCATCCAGCGGTGGCGTGCGAAGTGTGCTGGCGGGCTAGTGGGCCAGACGGTTGCAGTCGAGAACCTCTCGCGCACGCTCACGGACGCCATCGTCCGTTTCGAGCCGCTCGATGGCGCCCCCACGACATTTCGCGTCACGCCGGATGCGCCTGCGATCGTGATTCCGGCTATGCAGCCGTGGCCGGAAGTCGCCGGCACATTTTTCGTGCTTGGCGTGGAGCACATCCTGCTGGGGGTCGATCACCTGCTGTTCGTCTTCGCGCTGTTGCTCCTGATCAGCGACGTCCGCAGACTGCTAGGAGCCATCACGGCGTTCACCGTTGCGCATTCGCTGACCCTTGCCGGGACGACGTTCGGCTGGATCAGCCTGCCTTCCGCGCCGGTGGAGGCGACCATCGCGTTATCGATCATGTTCCTCGCGGTCGAGATCGGCAGGGTCAGCCGGGGAGCGACAAGCCTGACGTCGCAGGCGCCCTGGCTGGCAGCGTTCGCATTCGGCCTGCTGCATGGATTCGGGTTTGCGGGAGCGCTGCGCGAGATCGGGATCCCTGAAGACTCCGTTGCAACCGCGCTTCTGTTCTTCAATCTCGGCGTGGAAGCGGGCCAGCTCGCTTTCATCGGCGGGGTCCTACTCGGCCTGCTCGTGTGGAGGCGCGTTGCCCTGCCGACGCCGGAGTGGGTTCGGCTGGCGCCCAGCTATGCAATCGGCAGCATCGCGGCTTTCTGGTTCCTCGAACGCACCGCAGCGATTCTGACCTGAGACCGGCGATCATGCTGCTCGGCTTTGCCCTCCGGTCTTCGTCCGCGTCATGCGGACATTGTCCACTAAGCCCCGCAACAATGGCATGTCTTTCCGTACGGGCATGACTTGCGCGGCACCCTGCATCCGCGCAACGGTGCTGCCAGTGAAGTTCAGGCGGACCTAGATAATGCAACTGATCAGCGAGACAGCCGTCGAGGGTCGGCCCGGCCCTGTTTTTCAGGAAACATACCCCAGGCTGGAGGGGCTGCAGTTTCACGATGGGAAGGCCTTCACGCGCGGCCAACCCTTCGACACGTTTGCCCGGCTGCGCGAGTCGTCCCCCGTGTGCTGGCATCCCGAGCCGGGCGACCTGCCGGGCTTCTGGGCCGTGACGCGGCATGCCGACGTGATGCGGGTGAATGGTGATCCCGCCACATTTTCCTCGCAGCGTGGCGGCATCCTCATGGTGACGCCAAAGCCGGGCCAGGGGCACATCCTGCTTCAGCGGGCCTCTCTTGATACAATGATCAATCTTGATGCGCCGCAGCACCTGCAGCTTCGTCGCGAGCACATGCCGTTCTTCACGCCAGCCTATCTCAACCAGCTGAAGGCCAAGGTGGTGGCGGAAGTCGGGCGCATGCTGGATGACATGGCCCCGAAGGGCGGCGGCGACATGGTGGAGATGTTTTCCTCGCGCCTGCCGCTCTACACGCTCTGCGAAATCCTTGGCGTGCCGGAAGCGGACCGTCCGAAATTCCTGCACTGGATGCACTATCTTGAACTGGCGCAGAATCTGGCGGCGGAGCAGATGGCCGCGCCGCTGACACCCAGCATCGAACTCATGCAGTTCGTGGCGGACTTCAACGCGAATGTGGAAGAGATGTTCGCCTACGGCCAGCACATGCTCCACAAGCGCAGGCTGGATCCGCAGCCGGACCTGATGAGCGCAATTGCGCGTGCTCAGGTCGACGGCCAGTTGCTGAGCGATGAGTATCTCGACGGGTCGTGGCTACTGATCATCTTTGCCGGCAACGACACGACGCGGAATACGCTGTCGGGCGCAATGAAGCTGCTGACCGAGTTTCCCGACCAGAAGGCGAAGCTGATTGCAGAGCCGGATCTGCTCGCCAACGCGGCGGACGAGTTCATCCGCATGGTCAGCCCGGTGATCTACATGCGGCGCACCGCCTTGCAGGATGCGGACATCGCAGGCCAGAAAATCGCGGAAGGCGAGAAGGTGGTAATGTACTACGGCGCGGCCAACCGCGATCCGTCTGTCTTCGAGAATCCGGACAAGCTGGATGTGGCGCGCGCAAATGCGAGCAAGCACATTGCCTTTGGTTACGGGCCGCACGTCTGTCTCGGCAAGCGTGTGGCGCAGATCCAGCTCGAGGAAGCGTATCGCCAGATCCTGGGACGGTTCCCGGATATCGAATGGACCGGCGAGATCGACATCGCGCCCAACAGCTTTGTTCATGCTATCAGCAAACTAGGGGTGCGTTACACACCGCGAAGCTGAGTGCATTGCGGACTGCACTCGGGATACCGGGGTAGGGTCAAGGGAGAAACGCCTTGGGCGATATTGTCAGCGGCGCGCGCCGCATCGACACCGCAGCATTGGATTTACGCGCGGCCCGGGCGGCGAGTGGACTCGCCAGTCTCGGCGTGGTGCGGGGCGACATCATTGCCCTGTTCCTGCGCAATGACATTGCCTTCTTCGAGGCGAGCATCGCGGCGGGCCTGATTGGAGCTTATCCCACGCCCGTCAACTGGCATGGCACCGCCGAAGAGGCGCGCTATATCTTCGAGAACTCCGGCGCGAAGGTGATTGTGGTCCACGCCGACCTGCTCGGCCCGATCCAGCGCGTGATCCCTGATGGGGTCGCTGTCCTGGTCGTGCCGACGCCCCCAGAACTTGCGGAGGCTTACGGTGCGCGCCCGGAGGCGAGCGCCGTTCCCGCCGGCATGGTCAACTGGAGCGTCTGGGTCGACAGTTTCGAGCCTTATACAGCCCCACCCGCGCCATCGCCGGGTACGATCATCTACACATCGGGAACGACAGGCCAGCCCAAGGGCGTGCGCCGTGCGCAGCCGACGCAGGAGCAGCATGAGCTCAGCATGCGCAACCTCGTCTACGTGTTTGGCTTCACGACACGTCCGCCGCCGCAGATCGTCGCGGCGATGGTGGGGCCGATGTATCATTCGGCGCCCAACGCCTACGGCATGGTTGCGGCGCGAATCGGGGCGACCATCCTGCTCCAGCCCCGCTTCGACCCTGAAGACCTCCTCAGGATGATCGAGGAAAGGAAGATCACGCACATCCACATGGTGCCGATCATGTTCAACCGGCTGTTGAAGCTGCCGGAAGAGGTGAAGCGGAAATACGATCTGTCATCGCTCGAGTTCGTGGTTCACGCCGCCGCGCCATGCCCGCCGCCCATCAAGCGTGCGATGATCGAGTGGTGGGGCCCGGTGATCAATGAATACTACGGTTCGACCGAGGTCGGCAGCGTGACCTTCTGCACGGCGGCGGAGTGGCTCGCCCACCCGGGAACGGTCGGCAAGGCGATGCCGGGCGCCGATGTGAAGGTCATCGACGCAGATGGCAATGCGCTGCCCGCGGGCGAGATCGGCGAAGTGGTGGCGAAGTTCCCCGGCATTGCCGACTTCACCTATCACAAGGATCACGCCAAGCGCGTTGCATCCGAGAAGGCAGGGCTGATTGCGCCGGGCGATGTGGGCTATCTCGACGCCGACGGGTTCCTGTTCCTCTGCGATCGCGCCAAGGACATGATCATCTCTGGCGGCGTCAACATCTATCCCGCGGAGATCGAGTCCGTGTTGCACCGCATGCCCGGCGTCGCGGACTGCGCCGTCTTCGGCGTGCCCGACGATGAGTATGGCGAGGCCGTGCATGCATGCGTGCAACTGCAGCCAGGCGCCTCACTGTCGGACGACGATGTGAAGGCGTTTCTGCGCCAGCATATCTCAGGGTTCAAGACACCCAAGGCGATCGACTTCCATGCCGAGCTTCCGCGTGAGGACTCGGGCAAGATATTCAAGCGCAAACTGCGCGAGCCCTTCTGGGCCGGTCGCGCCACACGCATCTAGTCATTACGAGAGGCCGAACATGAATTTCGATTTTTCCGACGACCAGAAGATGCTGCGGGATCAGGCGCGCAAGTATCTCGATGACAAGTGCAGCCGGAAGGCTGTGCGCGAGGTGCTGAACGACGCAGGCAAGTCGCATGACGCTGCGCTGTGGAAGGGTGTGGCGGAACAAGGCTGGCTCGGGGTTGCGATACCGGAGGAGTTCGGCGGGCTGGGGCTCGGCGGCCTCGAACTGTGTGTTCTGGCCGAGGAGGTCGGCCGCGCTGTTGCGCCTATCCCGTTCTCGTCGACCGTGTACTTCTTTGCCGAGGCGGTGCTCGCGTCAGGGTCAGCAGCGCAGAAGCAGGCCCTGCTGCCGAAGCTTGTCAGCGGCGAGCTGGTCGGCGCGTTCGCGGTCTCGGAAGGTCCGGGTGCGCCATCGCCCAACAGTATTGAAGCGAGCTTCGATGGAGCGCGGCTTTCCGGCGTGAAGATCCCGGTCACTGACGGCGACATCGCCACGCATGCAATTGTTCTGGCGCGTGAGGGGCAGGGGCTGTCGCTGGTTGTCGTGGCGCTCGATCAGGCGGGGGTGAAGCGTGAGACGCTGACCACACTTGATCCAACGCGCGGCCATGCGCGGCTGACATTCGACAAGGCGAGCGCGGAACGGCTTGGCAAGGCCGGCGAGGGCTGGTCGCTGACCGAGGCGGTGTTCGACCGCGCGGCTGTGCTGATCGCGTTCGAACAACTCGGCGGCGCGCAGGCGTGCCTCGACATGGCGGTCGATTACGCGAAGGGTCGCTACGCCTTCTCGCGCCAGATTGGCTCGTTCCAGGCCATCAAGCACAAGCTGGCCGACATGTATGTGGCGATCGAGCTTGGTCGTTCGAACGCATATTATGGCGCATGGGCGCTATCGACGGAGTCCTCGCAACTGCCGCTGGCCGCCGCCGCGGCGCGGGTCGCCGCGAGCGACGCCTACTATTTCGCCGCCAAGGAAAACATCCAGGCGCATGGCGGGATGGGCTTCACCTGGGAAGTCGACTGCCATCTCTTTTATCGCCGGGCAAAGCTGCTGGCCGTGCAGGCTGGCGGGCCGGGTGTCTGGAAAGAGAAGCTCGTCCGTCGCCTTGAACTCAAGAACGCCGCTTAGGGAGAATACAGATGGATTTCAATGACGCTCCCGAAGAAGCCGCCTTCCGCGCCGAAGCGCGCAGCTGGCTCGAGAAAACGCTCGGAACGCCCAACGCGAAGGCGAGCCTTCGCGTGGAGGGGGCCGAGGCCTTGAAGGCCGCGAAGGACTACCAGGCGAAGAAGGCCGAAGCGGGCTATGCCGGGCTCACCTGGCGCAAGGAAGTTGGCGGGCGCGAACTGCCCCCGATCTTCTCCGTGATCTTCGGGCAGGAAGAGCAGAAATTCCAGGCGCCGACTGGCCCCTTCGCGATCGGCCTTGGCATGTGCATTCCAACGGTCATCGCGTTTCATTCAGCAGAGGGCATCAAGCGCTATGTCGCCCCTGCGCTGCGCGGCGAGGAAATCTGGTGCCAACTGTTCTCCGAACCCAGCGCGGGCTCGGATGTCGCTGGGCTCAAGACGCGTGCGGTCAAGGATGGCAATGACTGGGTCGTCAACGGTCAGAAGGTCTGGACGTCAGGCGCGCACTATTCCGACTACGGGATCCTCCTGGCGCGCACGAACCCCGAGAAGGAAAAGCACAAGGGCCTCACCATGTTCGTCGTGAACATGAAGGCGCCTGGGGTAGATGTCCGCCCGATCCACCAGATGTCTGGCGGATCGAACTTCAACGAAGTCTATTTCAACGACGTGCGGATTTCCGACTCCGAACGCCTCGGCGAGGTCGGCAATGGCTGGAACGTTGCGCTCGTCACGCTGATGAATGAGCGGCTTGCCGTGGGCGGGTCGTCCGGGCCGGAGTACGCGGAAATCCTGGAGCTTGCCCGCAACACGCCGTCGCCCTCAGGCAAAGGCACGCTCCTGCAGGATCAAGCTTTCCGCGAAAAGCTGGCCAGCTGGTATGTAAGCGCCGAGGGCTATACGCTCGGGAAGTACCGCACCATGACTGCGCTCTCGAAGGGGCAGACCCCGGGCCCCGAAAGCTCGATAGGCAAGATCCTGAACGCCAACCGGATGCAGGATATCGGCAACGCCGCCATCGAGGCCGAGGATCATTTCGGGATCATCAGCGATCCGGCGCTCGCGCCGATGCAGGGCGCCTTCCACAACGCCTACATGTGGGCGCCCGGACTGCGCATTGCAGGCGGCACTGACGAAATCCTGCGCAACATCATCGCAGAGCGCGTGCTTGGACTTCCGCAGGATGTACGCGTGGACAAAGGGGTCGCGTACAAGGACTTGCCCACTGGAAGGTAGGGTTCGTCCTGCGCGTTCATGTGTGAAAGCGGCAAACGCAGCTTGACAGCGAAGGCGCAGCCCGTTGTGCGCCCGCGCCTGAAAGCTATGGCTTGCGCCGGACTCACGATGCGCTAGTCAGGCGCTCCTTCCAAAAGGGATTCGTCATGGCCGATGGGCCTGCTTCAAAGGCACAGGTTGTCGTTGCGCGCGCGGAATGCGCGATCGGCGTTGCGGTCGTGCGCATTGCGGAGGCGCTCAACAGGAAGAATGTGCTGGCGATCATCTCGAGTGATTACCGTGCCCGCGACGTTTACGCGGCGCTCCAAGGGGCCGTGCCGAAGGCCGAAATCGTCTTCTTTCCCCCCAGTGACGCATTGCCCGGCGACACCCAACCTCCCACGCCCGCAAACACTGGCGTGCGCCTTGCGGCGTTAAGGCGAAGCCGCGAACTGGCCCGCGCGAAGGCGCGCAAGGTCGTGTGTGTCACCACAGCCGAGGCTGCGAGCGAAATGCTGCCGAAGCCCGGCACTTTCGATGGTCCACTCACACGCTTCTCTGAAGGCGGCCGCCTCGACGCGGACGCCTTCCGAAAAGTCGTCAGCAGCATCGGTTACTTCGAAGACGATCGCGTCGACGAGCCGGCCGAGTTTGCCATGCGCGGCCGAGTCATCGACATCTTCCCGGCCAATGCCGAGCGGCCCGTCCGCATCGAGCTGTACGGCGGCGTCATCCAGCGCATTCGGGAGTTTGACTCTGTGAGCCAGCGCGGCAAGCGCGATTTGCCTCACATCGATTTTGGCGGCGCCGCCTGGCCCGTTCTGCTGGGCCGCAGCAACACGCTGTTTGACTATTTTCCCGACGCACTGATTGCGATCGATCCAGGCGCCGTTGCGGAGCGCATGCGCTACCTTAGCCTTGCCTCGGATTCCATTCAGGGTGTGCGCCGCAAAAACTCGCCCGCAATACAGAACATTGTGCAGCAAGCGGCCTGGGACGCCGCCACGAAGAAGCGCAGTGCGATCGACCTGTCGGCTGGCGTCGATGAACGGACGATCCGCTTCTCCGCCAATTCCGATCCCGTAAAGGCCATGAACGCGGAGATCGCGGCGGCCTTCAAGGACAAGGCGCGCGTCGTCATCGCCGGCTCAGACCACGACCTGCGTTTCATCAAGAAGCGCCTGCCGCGCAAGCTGGCGCAAGGTGCTCGGCCCATCCCGGGCTGGAACGAGGCGGACAGCGGATGGCTGAACCGCATCAAGTTACTGGATATGCGGCTGCAGCTCAGCTGGCGCGAACAGAAGCGCCTCGTAATCTCCGCCCGGGAAGTCCTCGGCAGCAATGCAGGGCTTGCGGCGGCCGCTGGCGACAATGGCGAGCACCTGCTGGAAATCGGTGACGTCTGCGTCGGCGACGTGGTCATCCACGAAGACCACGGGATCGCCGTCATCGCCGGTCTGAGCCGCCCGTCGGGATCGAGCGCAGTCGTCGAGGCGATCGAGCTCGAGTACGCCGGCGGTGCGCGGCGTCTTGTGCCGGTGGAAGAAGCAGACCGCATCTGGCGCTATGGCGCGGATCGGACTGCCGTGACGCTTGACGGGCTGGATGGCGCGAGCTGGCGGAAGCGCCGCCTCGTCATCGATAAGGCCATGACGGATACCGCAGCTGACATGACGCGGCTCGCGAAGGAG